>NZ_JBFTSN010000187.1:0-11644 GCF_056400045.1 Paenibacillus sp. 01L418 | reverse complement strand
ATTTATGATCTCCGCGGCGGCGCAACAGCTACCTTCGCACATAGCTTGGCTGCAATATATATCGGGGTTTCCATCGCTTGGGGACATCGGATGATCAAATGGGCTGATGAAAGGTTTGCTCATCGCTTTGCCGGCGGACCTGCTCCTGCTCGCAAGCCGAAATATGGCAAAGATCATGCTCGCTACGAGCGAAATGGCTGGCTGCATCACTTGCTCGCATGGGTGATAGGCGCTGCCATCTTGTATGGCATGATTTTAATGGTCGGCGATGCGGTGCGAACGGAGGTTTTATTTAACACGCTTCGTTTATGGTCGATCATTCTCGTCATTGATTTTGTCATCAGCTTTAGCTATAGCCTATGGCCACGCGCCAAAAAAGCAGAATCCAATTAGGATTCTGCTTTTCTTTTACTAAATCATCGTGTGATTAGCTGCTCACGACGCGGTCCTACCGATACGCTTGCAACTTTTACGCCAATGGCTTCTTCCACAAACTGAACGTATTGCTGCGCTGCTTCAGGCAACTGCTCAAAAGTTGTAGCTTGCGAAATATTGCAGTTCCAGCCTGGCAAACGCTTAAGCACTGGCTTAGCGGAAGCAAGCGCTGCTGTCACTGGGAATGAATCCTTAATGATTTGTCCACCCAATTCATAACCTATACATACTGGAATTTCATCTAAGTATCCTAGAACATCAAGATTGGTCAGCGCAACCTCCGTAGCCCCTTGCAGCATGCAGCCATAACGCGTAGCCACCGCATCAAACCACCCCATTCGGCGCGGGCGCCCTGTATTCACGCCAAATTCTCCTGCATCGCCTCCCAAACGGCGAAGCTCATCAGCCTCCGCACCTGTCAGCTCACTGACGAACGGTCCGGCTCCAACACAGCTGGAATACGCCTTAACTACCGCAATGATTCTCGTAATTGCATAGGGTGGAAGACCCGCGCCTACTGGCGCAAAGCCCGCCAGCGTAGACGATGATGTGGAGTAAGGATAGATGCCGTGATCCGGATCACGCAGCGCCCCAAGCTGTCCTTCCAGCAATATCGACTTTCCAGCTCGATACGCATCATTTAACAGCTTCGTTGTATCACAAACGAAAGGCCGCAGCTTCTCCGCTTGCTCGAGCAGCACGGTCAGAAGCTCCTCCGCTTTGATCGGCTTTCTATTGTACAACTGCTCAAGCAGTACATTCTTGGCTGCCAAGGATTGCTCTAAACGCTGCAGCAATCGCTGCTCATCATACAGATCCGCAACTTGTACGCCAAGCTTCGCATATTTATCAGAATAAAATGGAGCAATGCCTCTTTTCGTCGATCCGAAGCCGTTTGAGCCAAGCCTTTCCTCCTCCAGCTCGTCAAATAAGCGGTGAATAGGCAGTACAACCTGTGCTCGTTCGGATATTCGAATTTGCGGCTCCGGTACTCCTCGTGCTATCAGCTCAGTCCTCTCCCGCAGCAGCACTTCAATATCAAGAGCTGTGCCTGGGCCAATGACGTTCGTAATCTCTGGATAAAAGACGCCAGACGGCAGCATATTCATCGCGAATTTACCGTAGCTGTTAATAATCGTATGCCCAGCATTGCTGCCTCCTTGATAACGTACGACAAATGAGGATTTGGCAGCTAACGCATCTGTCATTTTTCCCTTGCCTTCATCTCCCCAATTCGCTCCCACTATAGCGGTTACCGTCAATTCAATCGCCTCCTAATGTTGTTATTGCCCTTTAAGGTTTATTATAATGAATGATGTGACATTAAAATAATTGATATAACTAATAGTTCATATTAGGTGGGATTATAACTATGATCGTAAACATGGAGTGGTATCGCGTCTTTTATTGGACGGCTAAGACAGGAAGCTTATCGCGCGCTGCAGAACAGCTTTATATTACACAGCCAGCCGTCACGCATACGATTAAGCAATTAGAGGCAAAGCTAGGCGGCCAGCTTTTTTTCCGTATGGCCAAGGGGGTTAAGCTTACGACTGAAGGCGCGGTCCTCTTTCGATATATCGAGCAAGCGTATAGCTTTATTGAGACAGGGGAAAAAATGCTCGCAGAAATGCACAACCTGCAAAGCGGTGAAATTAGTATCGGTGCAAGCGACACGTTATGCAGGCATTATTTGATGCCGTATTTAGAGCAGTTTCATACGGAATATCCAGAGATTCGCATTCGTGTGACGAATCGAACAACCCCTGAAACTATCCAGCTTCTAAAGGAAGGAAAAATTGATTTCGGCATCGTACATATGCCTGCTTCGGACAGTCAGCTAGACTTTCGGTTAAGCGTGCCCTTGCAGGATATACTCGTCGGTGGTCCTGCTTATTCATCTCTTGGTGATACCGCCATAGAGCTTGAGGATATTAGCAAGTACCCGTTATTGCTTCTAGAAAAAGGGGCGGGCACACGAGAGTTCCTTGACGAGTATGCCGCAGCGCATGGTACAAAGCTCACGCCAGAGCTTGAGCTTGGCAGCATGGATCTGCTTGCAAAGTTCGCACGAAGCGGCTTTGGGCTGGCCTTCCTCGTTCGCAGCTATGCTGCTGATGAGCTTGCTTCTGGCGAGCTCGTCGAAATTTCGCTGATCCCGCCCATCCCCGCACGCAGCATTGGTATCGCAACGCTTCGCGGTGTGCCGCAATCCGCAGCATCCAAACGATTTTTGGAGCTGCTGCCCTAGCCGCTTGGCAAAAAACTAAATGCATAAAAAAAACGTCCTATTCTAAATAGGACGTTCTGGTTCTATTTCTTTTTTTCTAGCTGGAATCGTAATCGAAATGGATGTGCCCATTCCTCTTTTGCTCACGATCCGCACGCCGTATTCTGCTCCAAAATGAAGCTTGATCCGCTCGTCCACATTCCGAACCCCGTAGCCCACATTCACTCTCTCAATAGGATCGGACATTTGGCGTAAAATCTCAGGATTAATGCCAACGCCGTCATCAATGACTTGGAAGGTTATTAAATCCCCCTCCATCTTGCCTACGATTCGAATGTTAATCTGTGCTCCATACCAAGCATGCTCAAGCGCATTTTCGATAAAGGGCTGTAAAATAAGCTTTACGGTCGTAAATCTTAAAATATCAGGATCAATGTCAAACCAGATTTGCATACCGTCTTCGAATTTCGTCTTCTGAATATTGATATAGGCATTAATCTGCTCCAGCTCATTCCGAATCGGAATAACGGTTCTACCTTCATTCAGAGATAACCGGTAAAATTTCGCTAAATCAAGCACCATTCGCTGCAGCTTATCTACCTGTCCAAACTTAGCCAATCTACTGATCGAGGACAATGTGTTATATAAGAAATGCGGATTGATTTGCGCTTGCAGCGATTCCAGCTCCGCTTCCTTTTTCTTCATATTTGTCATATAGACTTCTTGAATTAATCCGTCAATATTATGACCCATATCGTTTAAAGCGAAGGAAATGCGCGTAAATTCATCCTTCCCTTTAAAATGAATCTTTTTCTTGAAATTCCCTTCTTGAAAGGCATCCAGCACACGAACGATTTTGATAACCTTACGAGAATAAAAGCGAGAAATATACAAGCCAGCAAGTGAAAATACAACAAAGCAAGCCAAGCAAATTAAGAAGGTCCAAAACTTTACCTTGTCCGTAGCCTTCTCCATAATATCGGTTGGAACGAGTGCGAGCAGCTTCCAATTCAGCTGTGGAATCTTTTCCTCTACGGCCCAATAGTTCGCCATTTCCGCTTCACTCAGCGATTCACCAATATTAAAATCGGTATCACCGGAGGAGAACATAATTCTTCCATTCTCGTTGAGTGCAAAAATTTTCGTTCCTTTACCGATTTTCTCAGAATCAACGCTCTCGAGCAGATCGGTAAGTCTCAGGCTAATACGAACGAAACCAATTTCCTCAAGCGTAATGGGATCATTCATATTAACAAGTCTTCTGAGCAAGGAAATATGCCCGAATTTTGTATCCCCTTCAACCTGCTTCCACTGCATGGTCTCGCCATACCGCTCCACGGGGTAATCTATATACCATGCCCTGTCCTTAATTCTAGAAATATGGTACAAATCAAATAAAGGCCCCTCCGCGTTCAGCGGATCGGTATTATTATAATTGTGATAAATTTCCGGCAATGTATTGTTATGTAGATAGACTGCAAGGCGCATTTTATTGCTTGCTGCCTCCACCGTTGTTTGCATTTTTGGAAGGAGCTGCTTAGTCGTGGCTTCGTAGCTAACCCAGCCTTCTTCATAATGACGCAAATAGGATGCAAGATTACTGTCAAAATAAAGCATGCCGGATATACGTGACACATCCTCCATTTTGTACATAATATTATCCTTCATCTGAGCCAGCGTACCAAGATTAATCTCGCGGGTTCGCTCTTGAACGGAGCTTGTAAAAATAACATTCGCTGCATAGCCAATTAGGATCACCGGCACCATGATAAACAAGCTGTAGGTGAGCATAATTTTAATCCCAAACGGAATATAACGATGCTCCTTCTTATGTTTGGTCATTTTCGTCTAAACTCCAACGGCGTCATACCGTACATTTCTTTAAATTGTTTGCTGAAATATGGCAAGTGACGATAGCCTACTTGATCTGCTATCTCATAAATTTTCATATTTGTTGTTTTGAGCAGCTCACACGATTTCTCCATGCGCAGCTGAATAAAATATTCGCTGAAGTTTTTACCTGTCTCCTCTTTAAAAATAAGGCCAAGGTAGTTCGGCGATAATGAAAATTGCTCCGCCAAATCACGCAATGTAATGTTATCATGTGTACGTTCTTTCATATAATCAATCATTTGTTTAATAAGCTTCCAATTTTTTTTATGCTTGTTTGCCTGCAAAGTTTCGGATATTTCGTAAACCCTGCGTCTCAGCCACACATGAATATCGTTGATCGTCTCAAACTGCATAATGATATCGTAATTATTCAGCTCCATGCCAAACAGCTGAAATACATTTTCATTCGTTCTTTGCAAATAATTATCAAGCTTCATTACGATATAAAGCGCATAGTTGCGCAGCGTAAACTTTGACTTTAAGTTTTTGGCAACCTGAAATAAGTCATCCAGCTCATCATGAATGCGAACGAGCTCATAACCCGACATCGCAACAAACAAGGCTTCCAGCTTCGCATCGAGATGCTTGACATCCTCTTTCTCTGCCGGCCTAACCTCGCCGTGACCAATGACCTTTCCTTTGCCGTAAAACATTTTCAAATCCAAAGCTTCAACGGCCTGACGATAGGAGGCCGAGAATTCGTTGATCGAATCACATAATTCACCAACGCCTGCGGTAATGGAGAAGGTATGCTGTTCGTTGACTCGATTAACGATCTTGAGTGGCAAAACATCTTTATCCGATTGCTCAATGAGAATCGCAACCCGGAATTTGCTTATTTTACAAATATGCGAAATGCCAAACTCCTTACAGATCGATACCACTTGCTGAATCTCATCCTGCTCTGCCCGCGTCTCATCGTTCAGTTTCCAAGACAAATCATCCACTTCAATTACGGCTACTAAGCCGGGATAGAGAAAACGATTCATCTCATATTCTTGACTCAATACCTCAATGGTTTTGTCATCGCTCGTTCCTTCAAGCAATTGCAGCATATATTCATTTTTTACGATCGGAACCATTTGACCATATGTATTTTGCCGCTCTTGCTCATGGTCCAAAACATCTCGAACCTTAAGCAGGGAATCAATCAGCTCCTGATCATCCATCGGCTTTAAAACATAATTGACAGCATTAAGCGACAATGCCTGCTTAACATAGCTGAAATCCTGATATCCGCTTACGAAAATAATTTTAATATCCTTCGACATCTCGAGTGCGCGTCTAGCCAGCTCAAGCCCCGTCATATTAGGCATACGGACGTCAGTCACAAGAATATCTATTTTTTCCGTATCCAGCACTTTACAAGCATCAAATCCGTTCATCACACCCGCTACGATTTCCATACCGAGATCTGTCCAAGGAATAAAAGCACGCATACCTTCCAAATCTAGCTTTTCGTCGTCCGCCAGCAATACTTTATACATGATGTTATCAGCTCCAATTAGGCAAAGGCTTTACGTTCATCGAACATTTCATCATTCTATTAAAACGAAAAAACTCGGGTACACTAAATATCTTAGTATACCCGTCGTTTTTACGAAAAGCTATGGCTTATTCAGCTTTCATTTTTGCAAGGTTAGCTTGCCATTTTTCTGTTTTGAATGCTAGCAATTTATCATAACCAGCAGCTTGAGCATCTTTTTCGCCTTTATCAAGAACAGCTAGTACTTCAGCATCATTTTTCGCGAACAATGCTTTTGCTCTAACTTCTAGGAACAAGTCCTCGATACGTTGACGGATGATACCTTCTTCTGTATCCGGTTGTGGATCGATGTTAATGAATTCTGTTGCATTGGATTGCGTTTTCCACGTAATTTCACGTTGGTAACGAGTAGACCAGTTTTGTTGCTCAACTGGCAACGACTCTTCAAATTTAGCTTTTGTTGTATCTAGGAATACTGTGTTACCAACCCAGTTAAGGTTCGTTGTAATCGCTTGAAGCTTACCAAGACCGCTTGCATCAGAAGTGTATTTTTCTGTGAACTTCGGAGTTTCGCCGTCAGCTTCTACGCCATCCCAATAGATTCCTGGAGGTCCCCACATCAAAGCGCTTTGTCCTTCAGGACCAGTCAACCAGTCATAGAAAGCGAAGATTGCTTCTGGGTTTTTAGCGCTTTTCGTAATAACCGTTACGTTCCAGCCTAACATACCATACGTACCAGGGAATACTTTGTTTTTGTCAACGCCTTCTTTGTGAATCGGCCAGATCATGAAATATCCAGCTTCTGGATCGTTTTTCGTAAGCTCAGCATGTGCTTGCATTGCAATTTCAGTCGGGCTTGCTGATGCAAATACTGCTACACGGCCAGTCATTACTTTTTCAGTAATTTGGTCAACGGTTTGTGTCATTGCATCTTGCGTAATCAATTTTTCACGGAACAGCTTGGAAGTATATTGCATTGCTTCACGGTACTCAGGGTCAAGGAAGATCGAAGTCAGCTTGTCGCCGTTAGGTACAGCACGCATACCTGGGAACTTCTGATCGTTTTCTTTGAATGCAGAGTACAATACGTCAAGGCCTTGTCCATCTTTTGCTAAATGCGGCTCGTAAGGAACAACATTCGGATATTTTTCTTTAACCAGCTTCAAGTAGCTGTACAGATCATCTGTTGTTTCAAGCTTAGGTGAACCAAGCTCAGTGTAGATCTTTTTGTTTACAACATAACCAGAGTTGCCGTTAGGTTGTTTTGTATACCAGTTAGGGAATTGATAAAGCTTGCCATCTTCTGAACGAAGCATGTTGATGCCTTCATCGCCCAACCATTTTTTCAAGTTCGGATATTTATCAAGATAGTCATCGAATGGAACAAGCAGATCAGCTGTGCGCAATTTCTCAACATCAACGCGCTCTAGCCAGATCGCATCAGGAAGCTCGCCAGTCGCGATCATCGTATTCAGCTTTTGTGGAGCCGCACCACCGGAGTGGATTGGTTTTACGTTTACTTTCTTTGTATCTCTAATCCAAGTACTCGTAATGTCGCCRCCCCATGCTGGCATAGTGTACCAGTCATAATGGCCATAAAGGGTAAAATCAAGCTGCTCCTTGCCAAGTTCATAAACCGATGCCGGCTTATTGCCGCTATTTTCCTCCGGCTTGCTTCCTGTTTCTCCGTTTTCTGTTTTACCGGAATTACCGCTACAGCCTGCCATTAAAGAAACGGCCATAAATGCAGAGACGATTGGGACGAGTAGTTTTCTTTTTTTCATCTGTTTATTATCCCCTTTCAAGCTCATTTTTATATGTTCAAAGCTTTCGCTCTAAACCACATGTCTTAAACTGCCTGCTACTCTTTCAATGATCCAACAAGAACACCTTTAACGAAATATTTCTGAACGAATGGATACACCATAATGATAGGAATCGTGGCAACCATCATCGTTGCCATAGACAACGATTTGCTCGTTACCGTTCTCATTTTGGCTAACTGCCCTTGCGCTGCAGAATCTAGCTGTGACATTTGATCCGATACGATATTAGAGTTCAAAATCTGCTTAAGCATCGTTTGTATAGGAAGCAGCTTCTCATTGGTGATGTAGATACTTGGACCAAACCAATCATTCCAATGAAAAACAGCCGTGAAAAGCGACAACKTTGCAATAACGGGACCAGAGAGTGGAACAACAATGCGGAAGAAGATACCCCAGTTGCCGCTTCCATCGATTTTCGCCGATTCCTCAAGCCCTGCAGGCAAGCCTTGGAAGAATGTGCGGAAGATGATCATGTTCCAAACGCTGACTAGTGTTGGAATAATGAATACCCAGAATGTATTCATTAAGTGAAGCTCACGAATGAGCAAGAAAGAAGGAATAAGTCCACCACTGAAGTACATCGTAATGATACACAAGATCATGTAAAACTTGCGGCCCATCAATTCTTTCTTCGAGAGGCCATAGGCGAATAATGCCGTTATAAATATGGATGCGATTGTACCGACAACCGTCCGACTGATCGAAACCAGAAACGCAGTTACCAATCGTTCATCCTTGAATACGATACCGTAGTTTTCTAAAGTCCAATCACGCGGCCAAAAGGTTACGCCCCCCATGGAGGTGTCTATTCCGCTGTTGAAGGATATGACAAGTGCATTCCAGAATGGATAAAAGGTCATAAAAGCTAGTAACGTTAGTAAGATGTAGATGGTCACCGTCATCACGCGGTCTCCAAAACTGAGCCTGATCACTGCATCATCCGCCTTTCCGGGCTAATTGTATAGTTTACCACAAGCTGCTGCCGGCCCTGCGTGCCAGAAAGTTCGCCATTGTCAAAAGTCCTACGCTGATAACGGCTTTGAACAATCCAACCGCTGTTGCGTATGAGTATCTAGAGCTTTGTATCCCGACTCGATAAACGTACGTATCGATAACATCTGACACGTCCCTGAGTACAGGATTTACAGCAAGCAATAGAATGTCTTCGAAACCTGCATTGAGTAGATTACCAATCGCCAGAATCATGAAGATAAGGACAACCGGCATGATCGAAGGCAATGTGATCAAAAAGATTTGTTTGAATTTACTCGCGCCATCCATAGATGCTGCTTCATACATGCTAGGATCAATACTTGCTATTGCTGCTAGATATACGATGGAGCCAAATCCAATTTCCTTCCATACTCCAGTCGAAACGAGGATGGACCAGAATAATTCTGGAAGTGATAGAAAGTTGATCGGTTCATCGATAAAGTTCATTTTCTCAAGTACGATGTTAATGCTTCCATTGTCCGTGGACAGCATTGACATAATCAGTCCCGCAACGATTACCCATGACATAAAGTGAGGCAGGTAACTTACCGTTTGAACCAGCCGCTTAAACATTAGGTTTTTCACTTCGTTAAGCATAAGCGCCAGCAAAATCGGTGCCGGGAATCCAATGAAAAATTTCAACAAGCTGATAATAACCGTATTTCGCATGACCTTGAAAAACTCCGGGGAGCTGAAGAACATGTCAAAATGTTTTAATCCAACCCATTCGCTTGCCATAAAACCTTTGAAGATGCTGTAGTCTTGAAATGCCATCAATATACCGTACATTGGGATGTAACTAAACACGATGATTAGTAACAATGCCGGCAATACCATCATTTGAATGTCCCATTGTTTTGCGAAACGCAGAAACGCATTTTTAGTTTTAGGTTTTGGTTTTTTTAATAGTTCTTCATTAACGGATAGTTGCGCCACTACTCAATCCCCCTTGCTCTAGTTGTTCTACTAGTATTCTATCGCGATCATAAACGCACTAATAGCTATCTGAACAACTAAAAATGATACTTTTCAATCATTGGAGTAAGCGCAATCATTAATAAGTATAAAAAAAGCAGATCGAGAAATCGTCTCGATCTGCTTTACATTTTTTTTCATTTTGCATCGCGCCTTCCGTAGCTGGCAGCAAAATGTTTCATTTTTTTATAGGCCGAAGGATCAAGCTTTTTAAGCGGATGAAATTGCGGATGATTGGAATTCACCTCAAGAACCCATAACTGCTGCTTCTGATCATATGCAAAGTCGATGCCAAGCTCGTGCATACCCGATCGTTTTTTACTTAATGTCCGTGATATTCGCAAGGCCACCTTGCTTAGTCTGCTGATCCGCTTATCAGTTGCTTCAATAGAAAGTCCTTGCCTTTCTCCAAGTTTTTTCATCGAATAGATTGCTCCGCCTTGATAATAGTTCGTTACGATTTTATGGCGAGCTCCTACCTTTACCATTAAACCCGTACAAACCCACTTGCCTTCCGGCTTCCGCTGAACCATCGCTCGAATATCGTAGGGACATCCATCCACGCGATCTAATGATATTCCTTTTTGAATAATGAGCTTACTCGATTTCATTTTCTTTATTTGCGAATAAGCTTCGGAAACGGAATGATAAAATTTTTGTATTTGTTTTTTCTTAACGATTGAATAAAGCTCATAACCCGAATTCACCCGTTTCAGCTTAAATATGCCCAAACCGAGTGAGCCAATATCTGGCTTGACATAAACGGTGTTATGACGGTTTAGCATCATCTGCAAGTGCTCACGGCTGAATGATACCGTATTCGGTACATACCGCTTCAATTTTTTATTCGCACATAAGTATTTGCAGACCCGCAGTTTTCCTCTTATATTGCGACTTGCATACTTTTTCTTATACACAAAAGTTCACCTCAGCTTACTTTATGACAGGATGAACAAGTGCAACTGTACGAACGTTTATAGACAGCAAATATACTAATCCATTTTTCTTCCAACGGATTGGAACATTTTTCATATGATACACGTTATAATGGAGTTAATATAAGCGAAAGGTGAGCAGCAGAATAAAAACTAGGAATGATAGGAATGGTTGTAACTTGAAAGAACTCGTTTAACCCAAATAGACCCATTAGACACAAAGCTTGAGGTCACATTATTATTTATAAGTGTTATAAATCATGAAAAGCGGGGCAATGAAATGAAAATTTTTCAAAAAGTAGGCAATGAGGCACTTTTATACCGTATTATTTTAGCAGCTGTTGTTGTGTTTTTCATTGCAATAGGAACATTCATAACGTTTCAGCAAGGCAGCGATATGTATTTAGGCAATTTCGAAGAATATAATAACGATGATGTAAAATATATACGAAGTGCCGAGACATTGCTTAATGAAGGTACATTTACTTATCACAAAGTAGAAGATTCGACTGTATTTATTATGCCTGCCCTTACGATGGTGTTGGCATTTTGTATGAAGATATTTGGATATTGGCAGGGAATTACTGCATTCCGCATTCTTCAAGTTTTAATGATGGCAGGAACGATGATTCTTCTTTATCAAGTTTGTCGACGATTTTTCCATGAACGAATTGGTGTAATAGCAATCCTACTGTTTGCGCTATATGCACCTAACTATATGGCAGCAAATTTGATTTTAACGGAAGCCTTTGGGCAGTTGTTTTTATGGCTGTTTATTTATACCGGAATTGTAGCTGTAGATAAAAAGAAATTGAGTTGGTTCGCCATTGCAGCAGTAAGTTTAAGTATCGGGATATATGCAAGGCCAAAC
>NZ_JBFTSN010000186.1:0-11682 GCF_056400045.1 Paenibacillus sp. 01L418 | reverse complement strand
CTCGACATAACCGCCATACGTCAGCCAGCTCCCGAGACTAATCTCACTAACCTTTAATCCGCTTGCGCCTAAATTTCGATATTGAATCGCCATATGAATAACCTCCTCAAATGTATACAAACGTTAGTTTTCAGCTGCGGCAGCGGAATGAGAGCTGCTGCCTCGTTATGGAAATCAGCCGTTTATCTTTTCTGCTTCCCTGCTTAAAGCCCATATCGCTTTATGTTTGTTTTCCGGCTTTTCCAGCCCTAAATTCTCGCGCAGCGTTTTGCCCTCATAGGACGTTCGGAAGAGTCCGCGATTTTGCAGCTCAGGAACGACCTTATCAACAAACGTCTCCAACCCGCTGTAATAAATATGCGGCAAAATATTAAAGCCGTCCGCGCCGTTATTTCTAATCCAGCTTTCAATGAAATCAGCCGTTTGCAGTACAGAACCCGTAAACGATACATGACCATGACCGGCTGCGCTTCGAGCAAGAAACTGCCGAATCGTCATTTTGTCTCGTACCGCGGCATCCACCACTACCTCCTGCCGGCTTGTAATTCCTGTCGTTATCGTTCCGTATGGCTTTGCTTTATCGACAGGAACAAGACTATCAAGCGGATATTCTGACAAATCGACTGTAAAATAGTTTGAAAGCCGCTTTAACGCTTGCTTCGTATTCAGCAATCCATTAAACTCGTCTTCGATATCGCGGGCTTCTGCTTCCGTATCAGCAACAATTGGACTAAGCCCTGGCATAATAAGCAGCTGATCCGGCGTCCTTCCATGCTTCTGCAATCTTCCCTTCACATCCGTATAAAACGCCTGGGCAGCACCTAATGTTTGCTGTGCCGTAAAAATAACATCCGCTGTTTTGGCTGCCAGCTCCTTGCCGTTTTCCGAGGAGCCCGCTTGCACTAGAACCGGATACCCCTGCGGTGGCCGAGGGATGTTAAGCGGTCCTTTTACCGTGTGATATTTGCCCTTAAAGTTAATTTCGTACACTTTGCTTTTGTCCAATGAGACATCTGCGGCTCTGTCATAGATCAGCGCATCCTCTTCCCAGCTATCCCAAAGCTGCTTCGTCACCTCAACAAATTCATCGCCAATTTCGTAGCGCTTTTGCACGTCTGGGTGCTCCGTCTTATTGAAGTTTTCAGCATCATCTTGCGAATGCCCCGTTACAATATTCCAAGCAGCCCGCCCTTTGCTGATATGATCCAGCGAAGCGAATTTCCGCGCTACATGGTAAGGATCGTTATAGGTTGTACTGACGGTTGCGATAAGCCCAACATGCTTAGTCAGCGCAGCAAGCCCAGAGAGAAGCGTAAATGGCTCCAGTCTCCTGCCAAGTCCGGAATAATTGTCGGCTGTAAACAAAGAATCAAACAGCCCTCTTTCCGCTATCTTTGCTATGTTCGCATAATACTCCAAATCCAAATCTTCCTTTGGATTCGAATCCGGGTGTTTCCACGCGGCAGAATGATGACCCGCTCCACGCAAAAACACGTTAAAATGCGCCTTCTTGTCCCGCTTAATCTCGCTCATTTGCCATCCCTCATTTTCGGTTCATTATGAAAACACTTTAAGTTCAATGCTGCTGCTCAGGCATCGTTTCTTCACCACGATATTTGGTGCCATTGGAGTACTTAACAGGAATTTCTCCTGTTCATTCAGCGGAATTCGAATAGAAAAGAGAGTTAACAGGAATTTCTCCTGTTAATTTAGACATTTGCTGATAAAATCGCTTATTTCCGCCTATTTAAGAGGAACTTTTCCTGTTAAATGGCACCAATCTGATTAATTCTCAAAATTAGCTGGAGTTTTTCACGTTAGATTAATAAACAAGATAAGAATCCAAATAAAATGAGTCTAACTAAATAAAAAGAGACTTAGCTTATCGTCAGCTAAATCTCCGGTGGTCCGGTCGTATGGTATGGATTGTGCCTTTTATAAATAAATTCATTTCAGCTTGAACCCTTGACCTACAAGGAAGTCATGCAAATGATCACGCAGCCGGTCCGACTTAAACCTTCTTAACATTTCACGAGACCACCTTGTTTCCTGCTCTCCGCCTTTGCCTCCACCTTTGCGCGTAGCATAATACTCCCGAGTGATCGAATCGTAAGCAATAATTTCATCCTCCAACCCGCTCTGCTTATACGTTTCTTGATGATAGACAGCTGCGAGCGGCAATCTTGGACGAAGATCAGGCTCTTGATCAGGAACGCCTACGCACATGCCAAACACCGGATAAACAAGCTCAGGCAGTTCAAGCAATTTAGTTATTTCTTGAGGATTATTGCGAATTCCACCGATATAAACGATCCCATAACCAAGCGACTCCGCAGCGATTGCCGCATTTTGTGCAGCTAGTGTCGCGTCAATCGTTCCGAGCAGAAACAGCTCCACGTTCTGACGAAGCTCTACATCCTCATGCAGCCTTGCTGCCAATCTGACTTTATTTAGATCGGCACACCAGATGAGAAACACCGGACTTTCAACTATTTGCTGCTGATTGCCAGCAAGCTCCGCAAGCTTTCGTTTCCGCCCAGAGTCCTTTACAGCAATTACGCTGTAAGCTTGGATATTGGATGAGGTGGAGGCTGCTTGCCCTGCCAATATGATTTGTTCCAAATGCTGCTCAGGAATGGGGGAGTCTTTATATTTGCGGATGGAGCGATGGTTTTTTAATAAATCAATAACTTCATTCATTGCTTTACCTCCTCTACATGAATAAGTGCTCTTGAAACAAAAAAACCGAAGACACAGATCAACTGTTGTCTCCGGTTTTCCGGTAGAACTATAATTCCGATTATTCAAACTGTTTTAGTGTGAAAAATGTACTGAAAATTTATCACGTAATAAATCTTTTGTCAATCATCATTGTTGTTCGCAATATGATTTGTCCTACCTTTTTGAAAAAAGTGTATTGCAAAACACATTATTCTTAGTATAATACTCAGCATAAAATCAAACTAACTCTAATGGAGGTGAAATCTGTGGTTGATCTCATCATTATTGGCGCCGGCCCCTACGGAATTTCACTTGCTGCTCATGCAGCCGCAAGCAAAATGTCCTATGTTATTTTGGGCAAACCTATGTTTTTCTGGAAGGAGCAAATGCCGCAAAATATGTTCATTCGCACCCATCCCCGCTACATCAGTCTCTCCGATAAGGATGATGAATTCACCATTGAACGATTTAGCTGCGAAACCGGCATAGAACTGCAGCCTCCCTTTCCTCGTCCTCATTTTGTTGATTATGCCTTATGGTTTGCCAAACAAACCGACATCTCCTTCACATCGGAGCACGTATCAGAGCTTCATTATTCATCCTCAGGCTTCAGCGTGATCACTCACGAAGGTGAGCAATATCAAGCCAAGCATGTTGTCATAGCTACAGGTTTGCAGCATTATAGCTACATCCCTCCAGTACTAAGCTCGTTGCCGCCTCAGCTCATCTCCCACACCTTCGCTCATCGTGATTTTAAGCCCTACGCAAACAAGAAGGTAGCTGTTATCGGCAGCGGCCAAAGCGCTTGGGAAGCTGCCGCACTGCTTCATATGGCTGGAAGCGAAGTTGAGCTTTTGTTCCGGCGTGACGCCGTTCAGTATTCAAGCGAGGATAATGTCGAATCTGGCCAGAAGCTCATCGACTCCGCTGAACAGTTCTATCTACAGCCCGACCAGCTCAAGGCGGAGCGGCGAAATACACCGCGTCAAAGCAGTGTTGCTCCTTTCTTAAAGCCCTACGTAGAAGGGAAAGTGACGATGACTGGCGGCGCAGCCATTACACATGCAGAAGCTACGATTGATGGCAAGGTGCTGCTTCAGCTTGGAAACAATGAAACTCGCCTCGTCGATCATGTTATTGCCGCTACCGGCTATCAGATCAATCTTGACCAAGTACCTTTTCTGCCGCCCCATGTATTGCAGCATATCGAGCGAGAGCCGTATTCTAATGCAAAATTCCCTCTGCTAAGCGCGCAATTTGAAAGCAGCATACCTGGACTTTACTTTGCCGGCCCACTAGCGACCTTTACTCATGGTCCCGCTTTCGGCTTCGTTGCAGGCTTACGCCAAGCATGCCGATGCATTATTCCTCATATCCAGCAGCATACGTAATAAAGCAGGGGCAAATGAATGTTACATTCACTTGCTCCTTCGCTTTCCTTCCTTAACGCATTCCAATTTACTTAAATGAACAGCACAAAACAAAGGGGCCGCATTTTACGCTGCACCTTTGCTCTGGCTCTCTAATCTACTTATCTCCTATTGTCGTTCGGAGCGTTTCAACGTCTTTATTGATGGCCTCCGTTGCTTTGCGAATCGCAGAGTTTACATCCAACCCGTTGATGGCTAAATCCTCAGCCGCCTCTGTCAATCTTGTCGTTATTTCTAGCTCGTAGGGATGAACATAATGCTCCTGCAGCGGCTCGCCAATAAACACATTTTGCACCGTTTTACCCTGCAGCACTGGAATGTCCAGTCCATATTCCTTCTCCAGCTCTGGATTAATAACAGCCGGAACCCGGCCATTTCTAGATAAAATCCGCTGGCCCTCATCCGATAAAATTTCAGCAATGACTTGGAAAGCTTCATCCTTATGCTTGCTCTGGCTGTTCACCGAAAGCGAATGAATTTGCGCCTCCCTAGTTTTGCCCAGCTGGTCGCTAAAGTTTGGTGCCGGAGCGAAATCCCAATTAAACTCAACGCCCTGCTGACGCAGCTCCTCCAGCGGACCGATCATATTCGCCAGCCAAGTTACCCGCATGCCGATAATTTGATCCTTCATAAATTGATCGCGTCCCCAGTTCCAAGTATGATCTGGCGTTACGTAACCAGGAATTTCAAAGATGCGCTTATTAAGCTCAAACACGCGCAGCCAGTCGGGCGTATCGAGTGCAGCATTTCCCGTGTCATGATCGACGTACGGCAGGCCCAGCCCTTTGGCTAGCCCCGTTAGGTTATCAACCGATAGACCAATATACTGCACGCCATTCTCCGTACGAGTCAGCTTTGCAGCAATATCCAGCACCTCATCCCAGGTCAGCTGTTTTTCTGTAGGATACGGAACACCAAACTTATCAAAAATATCTTTATTATAGTAGAGGATATGCTGATTGGAGTTAAACGGAATCGCATAGATTTCGCCTCCCTTGTCTTTCGTTATATCTTTGATGTAGTCATACAAAATCGGTTTGATCCGGCTCTCATCAAAATGATGGCGTTTAATCAGCTCTCTCAAATCCTCATAGGCGCCCGTTCGAATAATGCGCTGATGGGACGAAGAGGAGGAATAAATAATGTCTGGAACATGTGTGGAAAGCACTTCTTCATTTGTAGTTGTTGCTGCAGGCGTTATTCTTTCGATGGTTACATTTGGATATTTTTTCTTAATCGGGTCCGCGATGAGCGTATTAAATTCCACGTCTGGAAAAGTACCGCTCGTGCTGAAAAGGGTTAACGTGAGCGGCTCGTCGCCAAGCTTTTTAAAGTCCGCTTCTTCCGCTACGGCTGCGTTCGTTTCTTGCTGCTTATTTGCATTGCTCCCAGCCTTATTGGCCGGTGTATTATCCTTACTGGCACAAGCCCCCAATAAAGCAAACAACATTAAAATAACTACGCCTATCGTAAGTTTTTTCATGATTAAACTCTCTCTCCTCTATCATGAGGTACAGCTGTGTCGTTTAATAGCCAACAAGCTCTCACCTAGTCTTTTAAAGTACAGCTTTACTCTCATAACGAATATTCGCCGGCCGCTTCAATCCAAGCTGCTCTCGCAAGCTCGTTCCCGAATATTCCGTCCGAAACAATCCGCGATTTTGCAGCTCTGGAATCACCTTATCTACAAATTGCGTAAGGCCGCTCGGGAAAATCTGTGGCATAACATTGAACCCATCAGCAGCGCCGTTAACAAACCAATTTTCAATCACATCTGCAAGCTGAAGAGGTGTACCTGTAAACGTAAAATGCCCTCTGGCTCCTGCTAGACGATTAATCAATTGCTTCAGCGTTAACTGCTCATGGCGAACGAGATCCAGTATAAGCTGATGCCTGCTTTTGTTGCCATTAACCTCATCCGTTTCACGCACACCCTCCAAAGAAAGCGGCTCATCAAGCGGATACGCGGATAAATCAATGCCTAATCGCTCCGATAGCTGTTTAATTGCACCATCTTTATTTACATAATTGAATAATTCGCTCTCGATTTCTCTCGCTTCCTCCACCGTGTCTGCCAATATCGGGCTAATACCCGGCAAAATCTTCAGCTGGTCCGCCTCTCTTCCATACTTCGGCAGTCTTGCTTTTACATCCTTATAAAACTGCTGAGCACTTTCAATGCTTTGATGCGCGGTAAAAATAACTTCCGCTACCTTTGCCGCAAATTCCTTGCCGCTCTCCGAGGAACCCGCCTGCACCAGCACAGGATAACCCTGCGGCGGCCTTGCGATATTTAGAGGTCCCTTCACCGAATATTATTTCCCTTTAAAATCAATCGTATGGACTTTGTCCTTATGGACGCGAGTTCCTAACGTTTTATCATTAATGACCGCCTCATCCTCCCAGCTGTCCCACAGCTGCTTGGCGATTTCTACGAATTCATCTGCTTCCTCGTAACGCAGTGCATGATCGGGATGATCCTCCCTCCCGAAATTATGTGCGGCTGATCCAGCACCCGTAACGATATTCCAGCCCGCTCTGCCTTTGCTTATGTGGTCTAGGGAGGCAAATTTCCGCGCCACATGAAAAGGTTCATTATACGTAGTGCCAACCGTAGCAATTAAACCGATATGCTTCGTCCTGCTTGCCAGCGCAGCCAGCTCCGTGAATGGCTCGAGCTTATTGGAGCGTCCGATATAGTCATCAGCCAAAAATACGGAATCCATTAGTCCTCTTTCAGCCGTCTGAACGATTTGCAGCACATGCTCGAAATCAAGGTTGCGGCTCGGCTCCGCCTCCGGGAGCCGCCATGAAGCTTCATGGTGGCCGGTCCCGAACAAAAAGGCGTTGAGATTTAATTTGCGCTCCGATTCTCCCATATTTAATCCCCTCTCCATCGTCTGCTTATTGACCGATCGTCGTTTTTAAAGTCTCTACATCTTTATTGATCGCATCCGTTGCTTTGCGTATAGCCGAGTTAACATCTAGACCATGGATGGCAAGATCCTCAGCTGCTTCGGTAAGCCGTATCGTAATGCTCGATTCATAAGGATGAATGAAATGCTCTTGAATGGGCTTCCCAATAAAAACATTCTGAACGGTTTTGCCTTGTRGAACCGGTATTTCTAAGCCGTAATCCTTCTCCAGTTCCGGATTGATAATAGCTGGAACACGTCCGTTCTTAGCAGTAATCCGCTGCCCCTCATCCGATAAAATTTCCGCGATCACTTGAAACGCCTCATCTTGATGCGGGCTTTGGCTGTTGATCGCAATCGAGTGGATTTGCGCTTCTCTTGTATTGCCAAGCTGATCGCTGAAGTTTGGCGCCGGCGCAATATCCCAGTTGAACTCCACACCTTGTTGGCGCAGCTCCTCAAGCGGACCAACCATATTGGCAAGCCAAGAAACCCGAATGGCAATGTTTTGATCCTTCATGAAATGGTCACGAGTCCAGTTCCATGTGCCGTCCTGCGCGACATAACCCGGTATTTCAAAAATCTTCTTCTGCAGCTCGAAGACACGAAGCCATTCCGGCGTATCGAGTGCAGCCTGCCCCGTCTCGCGGTTCAAGTAAGGAATGCCCAGCGATTTACCCAAACCAGTTAAATTGTCTACAACAAGCCCGATATATTGAATGCCGTTTTCTGTTCTGGTCAGCTTCGTGCCAAGCTCGACCGCTTCGTCCCATGTCAACTGCTTCTCGGTTGGATAAGAAACGCCGAATTTATCAAAAATATCTTTGTTATAATACAAAACATGCTGATTGATATTGAAAGGAAGTGCGAGAACCGCATCTCCTTTGCCCTTCGTTATGTCCTTGATATAGTCGTAGCCAATCGGTTTGAGACGGCTCTCGTCAAAATGATGTTTTTTGATTAATTCTCTTAAATCCTGATATACACCCGTCCGAATAACCCGCTGCTGCACACTGCCAAATATAATGTCCGGCACATGTGTGGACAGCACTTCCTCCGGAGTCGTCGTCGCTGCTGGCGTTATTCGTTCAATGGTTACGTTCGGATACTTCGCATGAATGGGACCTGCAATCATTGCTTCGAATTCCACGTCTGTAAAGGTAGCGCCAGTGGAATAAAACGATAATTTCAGCGGCTCATCCCCAAGCTTCTTGAAATCCGCGGTTTCGGTCGCACTGTTCGTTGCCTCCTTCTTGCCTGATGCATCATTCTGCTTTGCAGGTGCGTTATTGTCTCCCCCGCATGCGGAGATCGATGCTGCAAGAACAAATATGACGATGATAACCCCTAGTTTCTTCATCCTATATCCTCTCATTTCTATTATTTATTTATATTTGCTGAAGATGGCGCGTATTGGCAGGACGCTGTAGCCCTAAGCTGTCACGAAGCGTCTTGCCTTCATATTCGGTACGGAATAACCCACGGTTTTGCAGCTCTGGAATGACCTTGTCTACAAAGGTCTCAAGCCCTGTAGGAAAGAGCTGCGGCAGCACGTTGAAGCCATCAGCCGCATGGTTTTTAAACCATTTTTCAATAAAATCGGCCGTTTGAAGCACAGACCCGGTAAACGTGATATGCCCATGTCCTCCATTGCTGCGATAAAGAAGCTGGCGAATCGTAAAGCTTTCTCTGCGCGCCGCATCGATAATAACCTCCTGCCTGCTGCGAATGCCGTTGAACTCCTCAGCAGGTTTTGCTTTACCCAGCGGCACCGGCGCATCCAGCGGATAATCATTCAAATTCACCGTGAATCGCTCCGATAAACTATCAAGTGCACGCCTTGTATCTACAAAAGCATGCAGCTCCTCCTCGATCTCGCGCGCTTCCGCTTCCGTATCAGCCACAATCGGAGCGAGCCCTGGCAAAATAACGAGCTCATCAACGGTTCTCCCATACTTCGCTAAACGTGATTTCACATCGTAGTAGAAGGCACGGCCTGCATCGAACGTTTGCTGCGCCGTAAAAATAACCTCCGCCGTTTTCGCTGCCAGCTCCTTGCCTTGCTCGGAGGAGCCTGCTTGCACGAGCACCGGGTAACCTTGCGGCGGACGCGGAATGTTAAGCGGTCCCTTCACCGAATAGGTATGGCCTTTGAAGTTGATCTCGTGCACCTTATTTGCATCCAGCAATTTACCCGCTTTTTTATCGAAAATAAGGGCGTCGTCTTCCCAGCTGTCCCATAGCTGCTTCACCACTTCCACGAACTCCTCGCCCGTCTCGTAGCGCTGCGCATGCTCTGGATGTTCGTCTCTGCTGAAGTTATGGGCAGCTGAGCCCGCACCCGTCACAATATTCCAGCCAGCTCTGCCGCCGCTAATATGATCCAGCGAGGCGAACTGCCTTGCGACATGGAACGGATCGTTATATACGGTCCCGACTGTCGCAATCAMGCCGATATGTTCCGTTACAGAAGCAAGTGCTGCGAGCAGCGTAAACGGCTCCAGCTTGCTGCCGCCGCCTGCATATCCATCTGCTAAAAATACGGAATCCAGCTTGCCTCGCTCAGCAATTCGAGCCAGCTGCCCTAAATAATCAATGTCCAGCTCCAAATCCGGACGCGCATCTGGATGCCGCCAAGCTCCCGCATGATGGCCTGTCGCTCTCAAAAAAACATTCAAATGAACCTTTCGACTCGCTTCACTCATTAGGAATGCACCTCTTCTTCCGTTTTTTTGGCCTGCCAGCTATTTGTAGGTCTCGCTAAACCTAGATTTCCGCGCAGCGTTTGCTCTTCATAGGAGGTACGGAACAATCCGCGATTTTGCAGCTCAGGGATAACTTTATCGACAAAGCGCTCCAGCCCGCTCGGATACACCTGTGGCATCACATTAAAGCCATCGGCCGCCCCATTCTTGAACCACTTTTCAATGACATCAGCCAGCTGCAGCGGTGTACCCGTAAAAGTAAAATGCCCTCTTGCCCCTGCTAAGCGATTGATCAATTGCCTGAGCGTCGGCTGTTCGCGTTCTACTAAATCCAAAATAAGCTGGTGACGACTCTTCATGCCGCTTACCTGATCTGTCGTTTGTGCGCCCTCCAGATTGACAAGGTCATCAAGTGAATGATTAGACAAATCAACGCCTAAGCGACCCGATAACCGCTTAATCGCCCCTTCATGATCGATAAACGCAAACAGCTCATTTTCCAGATCCTGCGCCTCTGCCTCTGTATCCGCCAATATCGGACTAAGTCCAGGCAATATTTTCAGCTGATCCGTCGTCCTGCCATACTTCGCCAAACGTAACTTCACGTCTTTATAAAAAGCTGCTGCCTCCTCGAAGGTTAGTTGAGCAGTAAAAATGACCTCCGCCAGCTTAGCGGCAAATTCCTTGCCCGTCTCAGATGAGCCCGCTTGAACAAGTACAGGATAACCTTGCGGCGGTCGCGCGATATTTAGCGGTCCCTTTACTTTGAAATACTTCCCAGCATAATCAATCGTATGAACCTTGGCTTCATCGATCAGGATGCCGCTGATCTTGTCATTTGGCAGCGCGTCATCCTCCCAGCTGTCCCACAGCTGCTTGACGATCTCTACAAATTCCTCCGCTGATTCATAACGATCATGATGCTCCGGATGCTGTTCCCTGCTGAACTGCTCTGCAGCAGGTCCCGCTCCCGTCACGATATTCCAGCCTGCACGACCCTTGCTAATATGGTCTAAGGATGCAAACTTCCTTGCGATATGAAACGGTTGATTATAGGTCGTTTCTACCGTTGCAATTAGACCGATATGTTTGGTTGCTGCTGCTAATGCTGACAGCATGGTGAACGGTTCAAGCGATCCCGATCCCGCCCAGTAGCCATCCGCCAGAAATACAGAATCGAGCAAGCCGCGTTCGGCAATTTGAGTCAGCTTCAAGTAATGCTTAATATCAACGCCTCGCTCCGGCTGCGTATCCGCATGCCGCCACGATGCTTCATGATGGCCTGATGCGGCCAGAAACGCATTAAGATTTAGTTTTCTCTCCGATCCACTCATCGCACGACTCCCCTTAAGTCATTTTCGAATTAATTACCGTTGTTCAATTCCCAAAAAAAATAGCCAGAGCTGCCCTAAGGCAATCTCCGGCTATCCGGTCGATTATTTCCAATTAAACCAATTGGTTTTATAAGGATTATAGTAAGTGCTAAGAATTTATCATCTCAACTTCGTAATGTCAATGTTTTTTTGATTTACTATTCTACCAATCCTGTCCGTTCAACCCCTTCAATGAACCACCGCTGAGCGAACAAATACACGACAAGCAGCGGCATAATAATTAGGAAAGAGGCCGCCATCTTGATCGCTTCGGCATAAACCGTAATCTCCCCTGCCCCTTCAGCCAGCTTCATCTCGCCAGCCATTCTTGCCAGCGTAATGGAGAGAGGTACGTTCTCCGCAGTAAACATAAAGAGTGACGGAAAGTAAAAATCATTCCAGTTCCAAACGAAGGAAAATAGTACGACCACAACGGTAGCCGACCTCGACAGCGGAAACATGACGCGAAAGAACAGGCGGAAAGGGCCTGCTCCGTCCATACGCGCAGCCTCATCCAGCTCTTTGGGCAGTGTGGAAT
>NZ_JBFTSN010000185.1:0-11739 GCF_056400045.1 Paenibacillus sp. 01L418 | reverse complement strand
TCGTACAGGTCTGTATTATCGCTAATAATCATCAAGCCGCCTGTTAGCGATACGAGCGAAAGAAGCGTTTGCCCCCAGTCTTTCTCTGTTCGCACGCAAATGTAATCAGGATCGTTCAAGAACAAAATTCGCTGCGTATGATACCACCTTGCTGTCTCCACCATTTGCTTGCAAATCGCTGTCCAGCTCGCATTGGAATCCCCTGCAATTCTACAAGCATCGACGATTCCGACCGCTTCTGTTAACACGCCCCAGCATGCTAGGAAATATGCATCCTCCCCGAGCTGCTCTCGCGCACATTGGAGATAAGCTCGCAAGCTGCGAGATGCCTCTTCGCTCGTAATACATCCTTCATGGACAGCCTTGTGCAAGCCTTCGTATAGATAGTGACGAATTTGATCTGTTTTGAAATAGCTATAGCCTATTTCCTTCAATCCCTTGTACAGTGGCGCAACCTGCTCTGCAAACGTTTCTGGCACTGCCTTGATCACGTATTCAATCCATTGTCCATATAGCGGATCGCCGTTGATATCCCGCTCGAAACGGTCGCGATGCGCAGCGACAAACTCAGGATTCGTGACCATCGCGCTCGTCCATATGCCCGCCTGAAAATCTCGCCCCACGATGCTGGAAATTATACCATCATGTCCGTCTGGAAAGCGTGCGTTCGTCTGTAGCCAAGCGTCAGCAACGATGCCATCTCTCTCTGGCGGAATAGCCTCACGCTGAAACCCGTCATCAATCTGCATGTGAGTCAGACCATAAGGCTTGAAGTGCGTTTCCAAAAACGAAGCCGTACGTTCAATATCTTCCCCGGTTACCTGCTGTGCGAATGCCTCCCATGAACTCCAGCCGGTAATCGGCTGCAATTGCGGACGCCATTGCCAAGGCTTATGGTACTCGTAATGAAGATGCATCCGGTAATAGTGCATTCGTAAATTGACGATCCAAGGCTGTAAGCCACCTTCTATTTCGAGTTCAGCTTGCCAGTTCCCATCTTCATTCTGCTCTAAGCGCGATTTTGTCCACTTCCATCCTGCTCCGTGCCAATCGATCAATAAATCCTGTAGAACATCGTACAAGCCATTAACCCCAGAGAGCAGCGGTTTGCCTACCTGTCCAAGTATGGCTTGCCCTCTCACAGCACGATTCGGCCTCATGTTTATCGCTTCTTTACTCAAATAAACCATGACTTTGACCGCAGCTGGTTTATCCAATGCCAAGTAGAGCTGCTGGACCAACGGGCTGCTTTGGATATTGCCGTTCGATACTTCCCGATAATACGGCTTTATCCCCTCTGGAATGCTCATCGACAGTAAGCGACTGCCGTTATAATCGTAATTCAGTGACCGAGTGCTGGCATCCCAGCTTTGCGATGCATGTGCAACGGGGGGTTCCTTGCCTGATATTACGCTCATCCAACGACCTCCATATACGATTGATTTCCCCATACTGTCATGCTAATCAAGAGCATATTCAGACACAACATTCATAATTTAATCTGGCACTCGAAAATGCATAAGCACGATATTCAATTATTCATATTCCTTTCAAATTTTTAACCGAACAACCCTATAGCACCATTTTTTCGTAATGATCTTAATAAAGCGATATAGTTGATTCCCCCTTTAAGTGATAGATTAAGGGGCATCACCATCTATTTTAGAAAGGAACAGTGATATGACCATCCAAAATACGGAGCAGTTATTCATGATGGAAAACAACGGCATGAAGGTTTCGCTAGACAAGAGAAGTCTAATTCTGCGCGTGGATACAGGAGACACCACGTGGGAAACCGTTCCCGAGGCCGCGAGTATGGCATTAGGATTCGAGGATACTGGTCGAGTTCAAATCCCTCTTAGTCAGGCTGAGAACAAAAGTTTCTCACCGATCGTGTCGGGCTACTTCCAAGGCGTCCGCATCCAGCTTAATCATTCTTCCGAAGACGGGATTGCCAGCGGGATTCAAACGGTTGTTACCGTTCTGATGAACACGCATCACGGCGAACTCGTGTTTGAAGTGCTTGAAGTTAGCGAATGTAAAGACGTATGCGAAGTCGTCTGGCCTGGTACTTTCCAATTCGCCAGTGCTCGCGAGAGTGATTATACGGTCGTGCCGGCCATGCAAGGCTACTTAATTCCGGGAAATTGGCCGCAGCCTATCCGTAGATATCATCAAGGAATCATGTTCAGCAGGGATGCCTATATGCCGTGGTGGGGGCAGGTTAAAGATGGGAATGGCTATCTATCCATCATCGACACGCCGGAAGACGCACGATTGTCCATAGAGCATATTCCACTTGTGCACACGCATGCAGAAGTCGTATGGATTCATTCGCTTGAGCGCTTCAGCGCTGCGCGGAGACTACGTATCCGCTTCGCGAAAGATATGAGCTATGTCGTAATGGCTAAGCTGTATCGCCAATATGTACGCAGCCTAGGAAAATTACGCACATTAACAGAGAAGCAAGTGCAGAATCCACAACTATCTGCATTAATTGGCTCGGCCATCGTACACACGAGCGTGCATACTCGCATTGCACCGAACTCTTATTATTTTGATAAGGAAAATCCCGAGCTGAACGACTATGCCGTATCCTTCGAAGAGCGGGCCCGACAGCTCACAGCGCTCAAACAAAAATATGCCGGTAAGCTCTATGTCCACGTGGATGGGTGGGGGCTTAATGGCTACGACAATCTTCATCCTGACGTCCTCCCGCCAACCCCTAAAGGTGGCGGATGGGAAGGATTCCGAAAGCTTCAAGAGGTTTGCCGAGCGGAACAGATTCTACTTGCGCTGCACGACAATTACCGCGACTACTATCACGATGCCGCTTCCTACGACCCTAATCTGACGATTAAGGATAGGAAAGGAAAGCAGGAATTTTCTGACTACTGGGCAGGAGGCGCCCATAGCTGGCTTTGTACAAGTTTGTCCAAAGGCTATGTTGAGCGCAATCACGATCTGCTGCAAGAAAACGGTATCCACCCGAATGGCGTTTACATCGATGTTTTCGCCGTAGTGCCTGGGGATGAATGCTATGATCCGGGGCATCGGATGACCAGAACAGAATGCTTGGCTTACCGTGCCTCCTGTTTTGAGGAAATCCGCTCTAGAGGGATGCTGGTCAGCTCGGAGGAGCCCGCAGATTGGGCATTACCTGCGCTGGATCTCGTCCATCATGCTCCCTATGCGCTTGATCCGGACCCTGGAGGCGGTAAAAGCATCGGCGTTTCAACCCCTTTATTTTCCCTTGTCTATCATGATGCGATCATTGTACCTTGGTCTTTGAATAGAGGAGACTGGGGAATCCCAGAGACCGATCTCGGATCACTTCATGGTTTGTTGAATGCCGGCGTCCCTTATCTGTCGATCCAACCTGCAGAGAAAGAGATTCCGATCGTCCGGACGCTAGCTAGGCTTCATCAGCTTGTAGGGGTTCTTGAGATGATGAGTCACGAATTTATTGAAGGAAGTAATTGGCGCAAACAACGCAGCACGTACGCAGACGGTACAATCGTCGAGATTGATCTAGACAAGGATAGTTATACGATCATTCCGGCTAATGAGGAGCCGTTCTCATCAGTAGAACTTCAATAGGCCGATTAACGCCAAGCCGAGCCGTAACTAATAACCTCTCTTTCAATTTCAGATTGACATTCCCGGTATCCACCCTTTAAGATTAAACTGACTAGTCAGTACAATTCTAAATAAGGGAGGAATTCATATGAAAAACATGACAACAAAAGGCTCTCGTTTCATTGATGCTCAAGGACGCCAAGTCATTCTTCACGGCATAAGCATGGTTTGTAAGGAGAACGAAAAAGGATATATCGATGATTGGACACAGACGGATTTTCTAAAATTAAAACAATGGGGATTCAACGTCATCCGGCTGGGAATTATCTGGGACGGAATCGAACCGTCGCCAGGACAATTCAATTGCCAATATATAGATAACGTCCAGAAGATGATACGGTTGGCCGATCAATTCGGCCTGTACGTCATTCTCGATATGCACCAAGATTTGTATAGCTCGCTATACGCGGACGGCGCCCCTGCATGGGCTACATTGACCGACAACCATGAGTATGCCCGAACCGATCTCTGGAGCGATGCCTATCTGTTCGACCGGGCAGTTCAAACCGCATTCGATCACTTCTGGAACAACACCCCTGCTTCCGATGGCGTCGGCTTACAGGACCATTACGTTTCGGCTTGGCGTTTCGTTGTCGAAAGGCTTCGCGACGAGCCTAATCTCATCGGATACGATATGATGAATGAACCCTTCATCGGCTCCAAAGTCGGGGAAATGGTTCAAGGCATGTTTGCTGCATACGGAGAACAGGCAGCAAAACTAACGGGACAGCTCCCCCCTAACATGGAAGAGCTACTGAACACATGGCTCGATCCCGAGAAGAAGCTGCAGGCACTAAGTTTGCTGGATTCCATCGATGTTTATCGCCAAGTCATGCATGCGACTGCACCCGCGCAGGTCATTTTCGAACGGGATGTGCTCTCTCCCTTTTTCCAGAAGACGGGTCAAGCCATTCGCGAAGCAGATCCTGACCGAATTCTGTTTCTTGAAACGAATTACTTTTCTAATCTAGGAGTGACCAGTTCGATCCAACCAGTCGTCGGGGCAAACGGCCAACTAGATGATCAGCAGGCGTATGCGCCGCATGGCTACGATTTGGTTACAGATTCCGATTACGTGCACGTTGCTAATAGCCGTCGTGTTGACTTAATTTTCGACAATCACGCACAAACCCAGAACAGGCTGAACATGCCGATGGTCATCGGGGAATGGGGAGCTTACGGCGAATCCCATCTGGCGGAACAAGCGTGTCTTGACGTTCAGAAAAACTTTGAACGATTGTTATGCGGTGATATTTACTGGTGTTATTTGTACCCAGAGATGGATCAGTTCAGCTCCTTTAACGGAGTGTGCCGCGGCTTTCCTGCAGCCGTCGCCGGGAAAATCTTGAGCTACTCCTATGATCGCAATCACAACCGTTTCGAGATGGAGTGGGATGAGGATGCCGGTGTCGACGTACCGACGAGAATCTATTTTCCGGATATCAAAGCCATGCAGTCCGCAGACTTGATGCTAACCTCCGCTGAGAGTGGATATGAATGGTCAGGCTTAGAAGGATCGTCAGCGGGTTATCTTTGCTTGCAGCACTCAGGTGGAGGAAGAAGGACGCTTAGAATCGGTTAATTCCCCGACATATGGTATACTCTAGGGAAAATCAATACCTAGGAAGGGACCGATAGTAAGGTGAGCAGAAATAAAATTATCGATGCCGCAATCAAACTTTTTTCCGAATTCGGTTATCACAAGACGAGCATGGACGATATTGCCAAAGAAGCCAACGTAGCTAAGGGCACGCTTTACTATCATTTCTCGGGCAAAGGGGAGCTGTTCGAGAGAATCGTGACGGACGGACTTCAAATGCTGATGGAGAAAATCGAGGACGTGCTGCAGGAAGACGAGACTGCCGATAAGCAAATCCGGAAAATCGTTAGCAAGCATATCGAGTTGTTTTTACAATACGGTGAGCTTATTCATATTATCTCTAACGAGATTACGAACGGAATCGAGCCAGATATATTGGAGCGGATCGGTGTAATCAAGCAGAATTATATCGTCTTCTTGTCTGGAGTCCTCCGCCAGGGGCATAATGACGGGGAATTAAACAAACTGAACTTCGAGCTCGCAGCTGCCTGCTTACTCGGTATGTTAGAAAGTGCGAGTATCTATGTGGTCAAGCATTCGGAAGCTGTCACAAGCGAGCATTTGCATGAGACGATCAATGCTTTCGTGCTTCCGGCGCTATTGAGAAAATATTAAGCTTCGCTTTGTTAAGAGGAGACTAAGAGAGTTGACGGTATCTCTTTCATTTTGTAATCGAGACGCAATTTCCCTATCATCTTCTCTTCATTTTCAAAGATTAAGTTACATTCGTGAGCCCTTTTGAAATATAAACTTGAGGCTTGCAGCCCTTTGCCGCAATCCTCTCCATATTGTAGAGGACCTCACGTTTTTTAAAAACGTGAGGTTTCTTTTTTTGTTTTTGGGGTCTCGAGGAGAGGCAATAGGTTGTTACACCATGAGCGATTGTTCCGTCGCATTCCACAACCCTCGCAAACGGCAGAACCTGTTCGTATCCAGGTTGATTGAGTCCAATTTCCCGCAGACTTTTGCGAATAAACATACTCCTGTCTCGAATACGGAGTCCAATGAACAGCTTTTGCGACTTGTTCCGGGTAATCCCGAATCACCTTGAACATCCTCTCAGCCATGCTCCACTTGCTGCCGGGACAGTGCAATATTCTCGGCGCTCCCATTAGGCAGCACCTCCTCCCTAGTCAATTTTCAATCCTGACTTTTATTCACTTCTATCAATCATGCAGATTGTGCTATAATTCCAAAAAAGGGGCGTTATCATTGAGTGGTTTCTTAATCGTTGTCATTATTTTTGCAGTGTTATTTGGTTTTTTCAAAAAGAAGAAGAAGTGATTCAATATTCAGCGAATGTTCGTCAGAACAGCCTCATTTGCCCGCCCGCTGAACCAGCGGTCACCTCGTTTATCCAAAGGAATTCGGTCTCGATTTGCCCAGCTTCATCCAATGCTTGCCGCTCTTCTTTATACCAATGAGACAACGTTAACAGCTGTCAACTAAGCCTATAATACATAAAGGCTCTGCCACAGGTATTTACTCCCGGCAGAGCCTTCAATCTTTTTGTTAGATTCCTATGGCTTCATATCACCCATATGTAAGAGAAAGTGAGCCGACCAGCCTAGATCGTCCTGTCTGAATAAGCCCGTAGTGATCCTCTTCACGATACTGGATGATGTTTCATCGTTCTTCTCCTTTCTTGTTTTTTTAACATCTTCTACCCTACTCGCGCGATTGCCAGTTCCATAGCTGTACTTCACCAACCCTTATGTCTCTGACCCATGGCTCCTCACGCAGCTTTAGCAGCTCTTTGACCGGGCCGGTAATAACAGCTCCATACAGCATTACACCATTTTTTTCAACATAATCAATTGTGTGATCTAACTCTAGAAAAGGAGCTACTTTGGTTGAAATACCTTTATTTTTCTGTAGCATGTATAAGGTTTTCTTGAAGTAGCCATTCCTCTTTTCCCCGTCTCCATAGGATTCGAGTGATGGATAAGATCCACCACTGGACACCACTTTTCCGAACCACCCTGTCTTTTCTTCCGAGTAGAAGTCCACCGTCATATCATCAGATTGCCAGATCGGATAGTAAGGAAAACCCACTGGATTTGTAATGGCTCCGCCGCTATCAACTTGCTTCGGATCAAGACCGGTATCCACCGCGAACCAGACTGGCTCCATGTTCTTATGCTCGAATTGCTTTAATAGCTCATCTGTCGAGAATAACCGGTCCAATGATAGATAAGCTTCTGCCACAGTTCCCTCTGGGAGCTTCTCGAGCTTTACCCACTCATTATGGTTAAAGCGCTCCTCTTCCCGGCGGTTAGTCTCCTGCTGTTCGCTTTGATTTGCTGGTTTATAATCGGGATGATAAAAAATACTATTGCCCCCTATCATGTTTCCCTGCCAAGTAATCTGCGGAGCCGAGGCTAGATTCAACAGAAACCGCATCGAAAAATCTGCTACAGCAATCTCTTCGTCACCAACTCTTTTATTCAGCTTACCTGTAAAGTCCATTGTAAAAAAAGCATTGCCTGTTCCATTCATATTGACCTTCAGATTGGGGTGGGAAACAGCGACTGCTGACTCCACAACATCCCGGTAAGCCTTCATCCGGTCCGGCGTGCCGCTCCCGTAAAATACACCAGTAATAATCATACTAATCACAGTCAGCACTAGTAGGACGGATAGTACCGTAAAGACATTCATCACCCGCGCCTTCCATTTGCCACGTCGGATAATAACGGCTTCTTTCAATGAAGGTATGCGATTACGCGTCGTCTGTCCATCCTCCCCCTCACGGGAAAGCTTCTGGTCTGACTGTGTCACAACTTCCTCCAAATAAGCTTGATAAACCTCCATCTTCTCCATTTCACGCTCTACTTCCTCACGCTCTTCATCAGTGAGCTTGCCTTCAGCATAATCCTGTAACTTCCGTTTGAAATCCTCACTCATTCTGATCCCTCCTCCTTTCTACCCTGTCCCCGTACCGCTTGCCGTGCTCGAAACAGCAAAATCTTCACATGTGATAATCGGATATCCATAATGTCTGCAGCCTCCTGATACGTAAGCTGGTTAAAATCAATGAGCAGCATCGCCTGCTGCTGATTTTCCGGCAATCCGGATAAAGACCGCCCGATTTCGTTCCAACGCTCCTGACGCAACAGTTCATCCTCCGGGGTATGATGATCTGCAAGACGCTGAAAATAATCAGGGGTCTGCAGTGTTGTGCGGCTCTCCTTGCGCTTGTAATCTACATAAGCATTATAGGCAACCCGGAATAACCATGGCTTGATCTTCTCGTCTTGACAATTTTCCAAGTAAAGATATGCCCGGTAAAAGGTCTCCTGCATCAAATCTTCTGCCGTATGATGGTCGTAGCAGAGGGAGCGCAAGTAGCGATAGACATCCTGCACATAAAGCTGGTAAATATCATCCAGATGGTTTCCCTTCATTTTCTCCCCCCTGCCCTAATCACGAATCAGACGAACTAAAGTTACAGTTTACAGTCAAAAAAACGGAAGTCGTCCAACTATTCAATTAATGACTCTGGATATAAAAAAGCCATCTTAGCCTCGTTAACATTGCTAAAATGGCTTATTATTTGCATTCTAATTTCATTCCTCAGATATAAAGCGTTTGGGATAAACGGGAACAATTTTATAAATTTCTTGCCTCGGCAACCAATCCGTACTTTGTGCATTAATTACTTTTACATAATCTGTGAATTCAGGATCTTTAACATCAAGAAGAACACCCTCATAGGTAACTGTTGAGTCTAACTCTACAACGACTACATGTCCAATAAAATCATCGATCCGCATTAAGCCGCCCTCCTTATTTTAAGCAGTTCGACAAGATCAAAAACTATCCTTCAAAGATTGTTGCCTATTTTTTTTACTATATATCATCCCGAAGTCATTAGGCGCAAAATTCGCAAGCATGTTCTAATCAGTAACCTCAACGGAGACCCGAGCAACATAACTATCCGAATCCATCTCTGAGAAGTAGTTGAGCAAATCCATTACGTACACATTCCCGCATACTTTCAATCCTTTGCGCTCAATGTATTTTTTAATAATAGAGCAAGCCTCTGAAATACTCTCGTAAGAGCCTTTATGGTCCATAACAACATAAAAGCCCTTGGGCTTGATTAGCATTCTGCCTCCCAAAATCGGCGCTTTAATCCTATTAGCTACATGGCTCCAAGAAAAGGTGCTGGATTCATAACTTTCTTTGCTTATAAGCGCCCAGATCGGAAATTCGTGATTGATAAAATGTTTTTCACAATAATTGCGATGTTCACTTAACTTAACAGCAAATTCCTCTTCGTCCCCTTGTTCGAGCGGCGTCGCGATTAAATACTCCATTTCACATTCTTCTATAGAAGGATTGTCCCGCAACGTCTCCATCGATGTCTTCGTCATTTGAGTGGCATTTTGCAAAATATCTTGCATCCGTTTAATTCGAAGCAGCTCTGATTCCAATTCACGATGCTTTTGATTAAACAACTCGATGAGACTCGAAGTGTTCCGGTTCTGGATAAAACCTTTGATTTCCTGAAGAGAGCTCCCAGCCTTCTTAAGCACATTAATAATATCCAAAATATAGGATTGGCGATGAGAATAATAGCGATATCCATTTACATGAATAAATTCAGGCTTTAAGAGCCCGATCTCGTCATAGTGAAGAAGGGTATGTTTTGTAACTCCGCTTATGCTCGCCAGTTTGCTGATCGTGAGATAACGACCGTTAATATCGGACATGTTGTATATTCCTCCGAGTCTGAAAATCTCATAAACCGATACATGGATTACCGCTAAATTTTACCTAACGAAATTGGCTTTGACAATAGGGTAACCCTGTAGTTTAGAGTTAATTCAGAAGGTTATTAGATTAGTTTGACGTGGAGGGGAAAGAAAGATGTATCGTTTCAATCGTTGGATCGTTCTGGCAGTTGTCTCAAGCGCTCTTTTGCTCATAGTAATGGATGCGACGATTCTTTATACGGCTATGCCAAGCTTAACTTACGACCTAGGTGCTTCGGCATCGGAAAAATTATGGATTCTGAACGGTTATTCGCTTGTTATGGCAGGTCTGCTCCCGGCGATGGGGGCACTCGGAGATCGTTACGGCCATAAAAAAATATTCGCCCTTGGATTGCTCGTATTTACGGCAACTTCTCTCCTAGCCGCTTTTGCTCCAACTCCATCTGTGTTGGTAGTAGGACGGATACTCCTTGCTGTTGGGGCATCCATGATGATGCCTGCTACATTATCCATCATCAGAGTCACATTTACCGACCCGCGTGAGCTCGGACTTGCGATCGGCATTTGGGGTTCCATTGCTTCTGGAGGGGCTGGAATTGGTCCCCTTGTAGGCGGATTGCTTATGGAGCATTTTTGGTGGGGTGCCGCCTTTTTGATCAATGTTCCAATCGCGATCTTAGCGTTTGTTTTGACGCTGGTATATGTTCCGAAGCATGAAGGCAATAAGAATACGAAGTGGGATCTTACCGGCTCCATTCAGATCATGATTTCCATGGTGGCGATTGTTTTTGCTATTAAAGAATTTGCAAAGCGCGAAGGGTCCCCCATGCTTGCTGCTATTGCCGCCGTTATCGGGATCGTGGCAATGATTATCTTTATTCGTCGTCAGCTCAAAAGCCCAAACCCAATGCTCGACCTGTCACTCTTTAAAATATCTCCCTTTATGACAGGTTGTATTACAGCTTTAGTCGGTCTATTTGGACAGCTCGGAGTTCAGTATATTGTGACTCAGCGACTTCAATTAGTGGTAGAAATGAGTCCACTGCAAGCTGGTCTGATCACGCTAAGCGTACCGGCGGCGGCTCTTATTGCAGGTCCGCTGATCGGTAAGATACTGCATCGCTATAATGTGATATATATCAAAGGCCTCGCTCTTCTGATTGCCGCTTTGGGAACGATGATTTATGTCTTTCAATTTAATTCCGGCCTTGCTGGACAAATGATTGGACTAGCACTCCTCGGAGCAGGCTTGGGAGCAGGAATGACGGCAGCTTCTCACTCGATCATGAGTTATGCACCACCTGAAAAAGCGGGGATGGCGGCTTCAATTGAGGAAGTGGCCTATGAAGTCGGCGGGGCGTCCGGAATTGCAATCATCGGAAGCATTTCTGGTCTAGTGTATACGCTCGCTATGAATATCCCCGAGGGATTTCAGGTTCCTGCCAATGTAAAAGACAGTCTGGACGAAGCGCTGTTGGTTGCCGATGGGCTGCCTGTTCAGGCATCCGAAGCGTTGAAAGCGGCTGGGCGCTTAGCTTTTGATCAATCTTTTTTCGCCATACTGCTGGGGTTATCCGTATTTTTTGCAATAACCTCATTAGTTATATTATGGATAGGAAATAGATCAAAACAAAGTCATTCAGAAAAACGTTCAGAACAACCATGAAAGTGCTAAATTAAGAAGTTTGAAGGGATTATATTGCGGAGCAATCAAGATACATTACATTCCTACAAGCAAAAACCCCGACCTCTTAAGGTCGGGGTTTTACATGCTGATGG
>NZ_JBFTSN010000184.1:0-11792 GCF_056400045.1 Paenibacillus sp. 01L418 | reverse complement strand
GCTCAGCACTCCATTTGAGCGGATTTGAAACAGCGGCGCGCAGTTGAACAGAAGTAAGATCCTCGCCTTCCACCTGCGTCTGGATCGTCAGCGGGCTTGGAAATACGGCAGCTCGATTCACATCATATAGCGCTGCCTCCAACGTTATTTTGCCAATTGGCCTTACAAAATAGTTAAGCAGCTTCGCATCAACAATCAGCTCTGCGTCAAGGCACTGCTCATCAAGCTCTGTATGTACAAAATAGTCATAGATATGCGCCTCAGGAGTGGAGTACAAATAGACATCTCGGAAAATACCGCTCATTCGCCAAAAATCCTGATCCTCCAGCCAGCTTGCGTCGCTCCAACGATAAACCTCTACGGCCAGCTTATTCTCACCAATTGCAAGGTATGGGGTTAGATCGAACTCAGAGGGTGTAAACGTATCTTGGCTAAAACCAACAAGCTCACCGTTAAGCCATACGTAGAAAGCCGACTCCACACCTTGGAAGCTGATAAATACAGGCTTACCATCCCACTCGGAAGGTACTGTAAAAGTACGAGCATATGAACCAACTGGATTATATGCAGTAGGGGCAAACGGCGGCTTTATGTCCTCGTTGCCATCCCAAGGATATCTAACATTCGTATATTGCGGATAATCATAGCCCTGCAGCTGCCAATGCGCGGGAACCGTAATGCTGTCCCACTGGCTATGATCATAATCGGCTTCATAAAAGTTGGCGATTCGTGATTCGGCATTCGCTGCAAACGCAAATTTCCACTGGCCGTTCAGCGACAAATAATTCGAAGACTTGTTATGATCGCCATCCCATGCCTCCTCTATCGTATCGAAGGGCATTAACGAAGCATGCGCATCCATTCGGTTCAACCGATAAATTTCAGGGTTATTGTTCCACTCCGGGTAACCGTTGGCCGGCGGCGTATATACTAGCTTTTTTCGCATAAAATCAAGCACCTCATCACTTTTAATGGATATGATATTCACATTATAAGGCATTGCTATTTCTCATATCATAAAACAATTTTCATATCTTCTATAAAAATATGAACATTACGATACAAACGGCGCTCGTGATTGGAAGCGTAAAGCCAAAAAAAAAAAGCTGACCGAGGTAAATACACCCGATCAGCCTTAACTGCCATATCAGAAGCAGACCTGCCTCTTCTAGAGCTGCAGCTGCTTCAAATTATAAAACTCGCCTTTGCTTGCCATCAGCTCATCGAAAGTGCCGACCTCAACAATACGTCCATGCTTCATGACGACAATACGATCCGCATCACGAATCGTCGACAGACGGTGAGCGACAATAAATGTCGTGCGGCCTTTAATTAGCTCCTGCATCGCCTTCTGAACATGAAATTCTGACTCATTATCCAGTGCGGAGGTTGCCTCATCCAAAATAATAATTTTCGGCTCGCGTACAAGCGCACGTGCAATCGCAATCCGCTGACGCTGGCCGCCAGACAACTTGCCGCCATGTTCGCCAACCATGGTATCGAGGCCGTCCGGCAGCTGCCCGATAAATTCGGATAGATTAGCCATCTCAACAACACGATTCACTTGTTCATCGGTAATATCACGAAGGCCATACGTAATATTGTCTCGAATCGTACCTGAGAACAAAATATTCGTTTGCGGCACGACCGCCAAATGCTTGCGATAACTGCGCAGATCAATATCTGCCAAATCAATGCCGTCCATCAGCACTTTCCCGCCCGTTGGCTGCAGGAAGCCGATAACTAGATTGAGCACTGTTGATTTGCCTGCGCCGGATGTGCCAACAAATGCAATACATTCGCCTGCTTCAACTTCGAGGGTAACATCCTCAAGCACATGATGTTCACTGCCCGGATATGAAAGCTCTACACCCTCGAAAGAAAATTCACCTCGTACATCGGCAACTTTTCTTTTGCCGCTATTATTTTCAATATCGGTCGATACCAAAATCTCTTTAATGGAATGAATTGATTCAAGACCTTTTGCAATTTGCGGATAAATGTTAATGAGACCAGTAACGGAAGCCAAAATCATCGCAAAAAAACCTTGGTACATAACGACGTCGCCAACCTGAATTTGCCCATTGTAAGCTAAGTATGCCGTGAAAATTAAACAAAGCACCTGAAAAATTTGAAACGTCACCCAGTTTGTTGAGCCAAAATACGCCTCCACCAAATCCAGCCGATACCCTTTGCCTTGAATGTTGTTCAGCGTCTGGTCAATACGTGCGATCTCTACCTTCTCCAAGCCGTGTGCGCGCGTAATCGGAATCATCTCGACCATCTCTGACACGCGAGAGGACATTTGTTCTATTTCTTTGCGGAATTCCTTGTTCGACTTACGGATTTTACGCCTGAAAATCGTTACAATCGTTATGGACATTGGAATGGTCAGTATAAAAAACAACGACACAATCCAGCTGCTGTTCAGCGTTATAATAAACGATACGATAATGTTAACGACAGCCGGCGCCAAAGCAATCATGAACTGCTTTGACATCATCTCAACCGCTTCGACATCGCGCAGCACCTTTGATTGCAGCTTGCCGGCAGGCAACTCCCTATGTTGATTAATGGACAACTGCTGCAGCTTGCGCACAAGCGCGCTGCGAAGTCCCGCTTCTACATATCTTACCGCACGGCTCAAAAAAGAAATGTAAGCGGCGTGGGTTGGTATGTTCTGCAGGATGACGATCAAAATAATAACAAAGTTAATCCAAATGCCGCTTAGCGGATATTTTGCTGGATTCGTCGCAATGTTGATAATATTAGCTGTTACAATTGGCAGCACATAAATGGGCGCGCTTTTGATGAACAAAAATAATAATGAAATCAATAGATTGGCAAAGTTGCCTTTGTATAATGACAATAAAAACTTCAACGGGCTGGCATTTTCCTCTAGTGCCGCGTTTTCAAATGTGCTCGCTAGTCCTTTTGCAGCACCAAGCTGAGTTTTTACAACCCTCTCTGACATTTCTCTCTCCATCCTTCTGCAGCTCTGCATGCTGTCCAACCATTCTTATTCGGCAAGCTACCGCATCATCTTACGCTCATTCCACCTTCCTGTAAATGTGCGATATTGCACTTCTTATATTCAATTTTGTTCATCGACACTAGTGGTGCTTGGCTTTATAATCCTTAGGCGTTTCACCGACCATTTTCTTAAAAAGCTTGTTAAAGTAAACAGGATCACTATAGCCGACCAGCTGTGATATTTCGTAATTTTTCAGATTTGGATGATCGCTCAAAAATTGCTTTGCCTTCTCTATCCGAATATCGATCAAATAGTCTGTCAGCGTCATGCCCGTCTCCTGCTTAAATAAACGGCTCAAATAATTGGCGCTCATGCCGACGGTGTCAGCGATACGCTCCATTTCGAAGTTTTTGCCGTATTCTTGCTCCAAAATCGTTTTCATTTGCTCAATAACATGATGCTCTTTTTCCTTCGAGATCGTCTCTTGAGCTGGAGCAGATACCGCTGATTCCGATGTTTGCCCGTTTTCACTGCGCTCCTGCTCAATCTTAACCAGTATGTCGTACAAGTTCGCCTTGTCCACCGGCTTGAGCAAATAATCCCGCACACCCGAGCGAAGAGCCTTGCGCGCATATTCAAATTCACTAAATCCACTGAGCACAATCGTATCAATCGACTTATCGCGCAAGTGCTCAATAAGACGCAAACCGTCCATCATCGGCATCTTTATATCGGTAATCAGCACATCCAGCTCGCCTTCACTAAGCTTCGAAATTTGCGCCCAAGCGTCCATTCCGTTGCTGTAGGAGCCGATAACTTTGATGTCCAAATCCATTTTCGTTAATATTTTTTCTAGACCCAGCCTTATGAATTCTTCATCATCCGCGATCATAATGTTCAACAATCCTGCTCGCTCCTCCCCGCGTGTTCCTCATCTAGTTTGTGCTAAAATCGGTACATCTGCAATGAAAAGAAAGCGGACGGTTTATTTAACCGCACCGCTTGTCACACCCGCGAAAATATATTTTTGCAAGAACACATAAAGAATTGCGGTAGGAATCATAATGATAAGAATGGCTGAGGATATCATTTGCCAGTCCCCGCTGTTGACTCCGAAGAAGCGCATGAGTGACGTTGATACGACAACATGTTCGGCCCTAGGCAGATACAGGAGCGGAATAAACATGTCATTATAGATGCTGATTGTTTTCAAAATAATGATTGTCGCTGTCGCTGGCGCAAGCAGCGGGAAGATGATGGAGCGGAAAATACGAATCAATGAAGCACCTTCGATCATCGCGCTTTCATCTAGTTCATAAGGAATATTTCTAATGAATTGCAGATAAATGTAGATTTGCAAAATATCTGCGCCTACATAGATTAGTACAGGTCCCATCAAATTATTCGTTAAGCCAAGCGCCTGAATCGTTTTGTAGTTGACGACTTGCGTTGTAATCGCTGGAATAATCGTGGCGAATAGGAACAAGCCGACTAACGGGCCTTTAAATTTGAAATTGAAGCGCCCAACGGCATAACAGAACGCCGATCCGATCAATATGTTCAAAATTAGCGTGATCGCGATAATGAACAGCGTATTCCCGAACGCATGGAGCATATCCGCCTGCTTGAAGGCTTGCGCAAAGTTTTTAAAATAGAGAAAGCTATCCGGCATAGCGATCGTCGATTTCGTGTGAAATTCATCCTTCGTCTTAAAAGCATTGACGACGATGATATAAGGCGGGAACAAAATCGCAAACGCAGCCAATAGAAGGCTTAAATACTTGATTGTGTCCCAAAGCTTATTGGATTTATTCATCGATTATTCCCCCTTTCCTTTYAACAAAAACCGCTGAATCGATAATACAATGACAACAAAGAGTAACAAGACGACGCTCATTGCGGATGCCAAGCCATAGTTGTTGAACTGAAAGGCGGTCTCAACAATTTTCATAACGAAGGTTTCACTCGATCCTGCCGGCCCGCCCTTAGTTAAAATATAAGGCAGATCAAACACCTCTAAAGCCCCGGTTACCGTTAGGAACAAATTGAGCTCGATAATTTTGTAAATGTTCGGCAGCGTGATGCTAATAAATTTTTGCCAGCCGTTTGCCCCGTCAATCGATGCCGCTTCGTAAATATCACTTGGAATCGATTGAAGCGCCGCCAAATAAATGACCATATTGAAGCCCATAAAGCGCCAGAAGCCAATAGAAGCAAGCGTATAGTTTACAAAAGAACCACTGCCGAGCCAGCTTGTTTTGGAGAGTGCATCAAAGCCGAGCTGTCCTAGCAAATAGTTTAATGATCCGTTTGTCGTATCGAATACGTAACCGAATAAGTATGCTACAGCAACGCCATTTAGGATGTACGGTAAAAAAAGCAGCAGCCTGAAAAAGTTTTTCCCCTTCAGCTTGCTGTTCAGCACCACTGCGAAATAAATCGCGGCGATATTTTGTACAATTCCAACAGCGAAATAGGCAAAGTTATGTTTGAAGACACCAAATATAGCTGGATTTGAAAATACTTCTTTGTAGTTCGACCAACCAATCCATGGTTTGTTTTGACTTAAGCCGTCCCAGCTCGTAAAGCTTAATCGAATGAGTTCCATTGCCGGATAATAGGCGAATGTCAGCAGCAGCAGCAGCGGCAATGCGACGAAGCCAATAATGACATAGTTCTTCTGTGTTTTAAAAGGCAATCTGCTAAACATGAGACAACCCCATCCTCCCTGCGTCTTTCTAATCGGAAGGTGCAGGATAGACAACCGTTAAAGGTTATCCATCCTGCACGCAGCCCTTACAATCCTAAATCTTTTTTCGCTTTCGCCCACGCTGTGTTCACTTTATCCAATACCTTTTGCGGGTCTTTAGCTAATACGAATTCTTGTACAACTGCAGCTTGATCAAGCTGCGCTTTGTTTTGAATTTCTGTCGCTGCATCTACTGGTGCAGCTGGCTCGAAAAATTTAGGGGTAAAGCTGTTGAATTCCGCAAGCTGTGGAAGCTTCGATTCTTTGGCTTTCAAAGTAGGAATGAAACCTGCGAAATCATCATAACCGGATTCTTCGATCATCCATTGTACGAATGCTTTACCTGCTTCAACATTGCCGTTTTTGTTAACTGCATAGAAGAAATCCGGGTTAAGCGGTGCTTTCGCTTCGCCAGTGTTGTCGACCGGGAATGGGAAGAAGCCAATGTCTTCAGCAGGAGCGCCATTCTCGATTACTTGGTTAATTACCCAGTTGCCAAGCAGATACATACCGAATTTTCCAGTTGCTACGTCTTTTTTCGATTGCTCCCAGTTCGTCGAGTTCACATCTGTTTCTAGGAAACCTTTTGTGTACATCTCACGAAGAATTCCCCATGATTTGCCGTATGCATTATCAAGCGTGTACGGTGTTTCCGATTCAGCACGTTTGTTTTGGTGGTCAGAAGCTCCGCCAATTAGTGTTGGAACATCGTATACCCAAGTATCAAGCGGCCATTTATCTTTGAAGTTTGATGCAAGCGGCACGATGCCTGCGTCTTTAAGCTTTTGCGATGCAGCTAGAAATTCGTCGTATGTTTTTGGAAGAGCTGTAATGCCCGCTTTCTCGAATGCTTTCTTGTTGTAAACGATACCGACTGTCGATCCGCCGGAGGATACGCCATACATTTTGCCTTCTTGCGCTTTCAAATCTTTGAAGTGAATTTCACCTGAGAATGCAATGTCGTCAAGCGGAGCGAAATAATTAGGCAGCTCTGCGTTTGGAATGGTTGGTACAAATACGACATCAGGGAAGTCTCCGGAAGCGATGCGGATTTTCAACGTTTTATCATAATCCGTAATGGCTTCAAATTTAAGATCGACACCAGGGTATTTGTCTTCAAAACGTTTTTCGTAATCGACGTACTGTTTGTCAATCATGTCGGTACGGTTTGTTAAGAATACAACCTCACCTTTAATGTTTGACGCTTCCTCTGATCCACCGTTCTCCGGTTTGTTCGTTGCGGTGTTATCCGTGCTCGGCTTGTTCGTAGGTGAATTCGTGTTTGTGTTATTCCCACCACAAGCAGCTAACGATGTTAGCATAACTACAGAAACAAGTGCTAACGAAATGACTTTTTTCATTTTCTAAATCCCCCTCAGCTCGTTTTGATTCCGCTTACATTTCGATAATACCTCATAAAATGTGGTTCTAAAATGGTTTAAAATATGATTTATAGTCTTCAACTGTCATTTTTTGAAAACGCTTTTTTACGTATATTCACTCATTATTGTGCATACACATGCCGCTTTCTGCGTTATTAAATGAAGCAATTTTATAAGGTTGCTTGCTGTTCAAGAAAGGTATTGCAAACAAGACTAGAATCATGTTTACTTGTTATATAACAAAAATATTATTAGCAATAACAAAAATACCAAATATAAAGTGAGGCGACTCCAATGACAACTAAAGCAGCCTATATAGGCGGAATGACATGGGGCTGGACAGGCATTCGAGGCACATGGACTGGCGAAAAAGCGGATCGTTCGATGGAATTAATGGCCGAGCGGTTAAGCGTGAACTGGACAGCTATTGCACTTGGCGCACTTCAAGATCATGCCCACTCTACCGAAATTAAGTTTCGCGAGGCGCCTACGGTTACCGATGAGGAAGTTCTTAGTGCCATTCACAAAGCGAAAGAACTAGGCCTTAACGTTTGTTTGAAGCCGGTCGTCAATTGTGCGGATGGCACATGGCGTGCTCATATTAATTTTTTTGATCTCGATGTGCCTTGCGAGCCAAAATGGTCTGACTGGTTCGCTTCGTATACCACATTCATTTTGCACTATGCCAAAATGGCTGAAGATACAGGTTGCGAAATGTTTTGTGTTGGATGCGAAATGGTTCAAACCGATCGCAGAGAAACGGAATGGCGTGAGCTCATCGCAGAGGTTCGCAAAGTTTATTCCGGCATCGTTACGTACAACTGTGACAAATATCAAGAAGGCCAAATTAAATGGTGGGATGCTGTTGATGTCATTTCTTCCAGCGGCTACTACCCTATCGATGCTTGGGAAGAGCAGCTGAACCGAATTGAAAAGGTCGTATCCGAATACGACAAGCCTTTTTTCTTCATGGAAGCAGGCTGCCCTAGCCGCGAAGGCTCGCAGTATATTCCGAACGATTGGGGACTTGCAGGCGCGCCCAGCGAAGAGGTTCAGCGTCAGTTCTACGAGACGATGTTCTCCCATACGGACAAGCGTGATTGGGTTGGCGGCTTTATGCTTTGGGATTGGCCGGCGAGACTATATGAAGAGGCCGATGCGAGTGCTAACGACGATTATTGTATGTATGGCAAGCAAGCAGAACAAACGGTTCGTCAATATTATGCAGCCAAAATAGCTGAATCGAGTGACGGAGGTTTGGGCGAATGAACGTAACTAACGAGCAGTGGCTGGCAAGCATCAAGCAAGAGCTGGAATCTAACATTCTCGGCTTTTGGATGAAGCATACGATCGATGAGCAAAAAGGCGGTTTCTACGGCAATATCAGCAGAGATTTAACCGTTAACGATGAAGCTGGCAAAAGCCTGGTGCTTAACACACGGATCTTGTGGACCTTTGCCTCCGCTTATCGCATGACTGGCAATGAAGCTTATCTCGAAATGGCTGACCGTGCCTATCAATATGTAAATAAATACTTTGTAGATCAAGAATACGGCGGATTATACTGGATGGTTGATGCAGCTGGCAGCCCAGCCGAAACGAAAAAGCAGGTATACGGTCAAGCCTTTGCTATTTATGCTTACTCCGAGTATTACCGCGCTACCGGGAATGAAGCTGCGCTTCAGAAAGCGATCTCATTATTTCATACGCTTGAGAAATATAGCTACGATGAGCAATATAAAGGTTATTTTGAAGCTCTTACACGCGAGTGGCTGGAAACCGACGATAATAGCTTGAGTGAAAAGGATTTGAATGAGAAGAAATCCATGAATACTCATCTCCACATCATGGAGGGTTATACGAACCTTTACAGGGTATGGAAGTCGGATGTGCTGCAAGCCAAGCTGAAAGAACTAATCGAAATCACAATAAAACATATTATTAACCCAGATAACGCGCACTTTATCCTTTTCTTCGATGAAAAATGGAACGGCAGATCTGAGCACATTTCTTACGGTCACGATATCGAGGGCAGCTGGCTGCTAGTCGAGGCGGCTGAAGTGCTTGGAGATGCAGCATTGCTGGCTGAAGCCAAAGCGATCGCCATTCGAATGGCAGAAGCGACGCTGAATGAAGGCGTTGACGAGGATGGCGGTCTTCTTAATGAGGCAGGTCCTGATGGGATCATCGATTCGCACAAGGATTGGTGGCCGCAAGCAGAAGCTGTTGTTGGTTTCTATAATGCTTATCAAATGACGGGCGATGAGAGATACCTTGAGGCTGCCTTGAAATCTTGGCAGTTCATTGAAAATTTTATCGTCGACAAACAGTTTGGCGAATGGCACTGGAGCGTAACTCGCGATGGAGCTCCAAGCGACAATATACAAAAGGTCAGCCCTTGGAAATGCCCTTATCATAATGGACGCGCATGCTTTGAAATGATCGAACGCTTGTCTGGTACAGCAACTTCACACTAATGGAGGTTTATTCAATGAGTAAATTTAATGAACGCAAGCAAATGCTAACGGACCGTTATGAGGCGCTCGTACAGCGTAAAAACGAGCCTGCAGAAGTTAGCAACGGCGTTTTTGATCGTTACGTACACCCCGTTCTAACAGCAGAACATGCTCCGCTGATTTGGAAATATGATTTTAATCCTGAGACGAACCCTTATTTCATGGAGCGCCTCGGTGTTCATTGCGTATTCAATCCAGGCGCAATCTTCTTAAATGGCAAATTCCATCTCGTAGCGCGCGTTGAAGGCAATGATCGCAAATCATTTTTTGCCATTGCAGAGAGCGACAGCCCCGTTGATGGTTTCCGCTTCTGGAACCACCCTATTTTGCTTCCAGAAACAAGCGATCCCGATATTAACGTCTATGATATGCGCCTCGTTCAACATGAGGACGGCTGGATTTATGGTCTGTTCTGCACAGAGAGAAAAGATCCTTCCGCTCCAAAAGGAGATCTGTCGAGCGCGATTGCACAATGCGGTATCGTAAGAACAAAGGATTTGAAGCAATGGGAGCGCCTTACTGATCTAAAAACAGCGTCCAACCAACAGCGCAACGTCGTGCTTCACCCTGAATTTGTAGACGGAAAATACGCCTTCTATACTCGTCCACAGGACGGCTTTATCGATACGGGTTCAGGCGGCGGTATTGGCTGGGGACTATCCGATACGATCGAGAACGCTGTTGTAGAGCGTGAGATCATTATTGATGAACGCCATTATCATACAATTAAAGAAGTGAAAAACGGTCAAGGCCCTGCACCAATTAAGACGGACAAAGGCTGGATTCATATTGCTCACGGCGTTCGCAACACCGCGGCAGGCTTGCGTTATGTACTATATGCATTCCTATCCGACTTGCAGGAGCCTAACAAAGTAACGCATCGTCCAGGCGGCCACTTGCTTGCGCCAGAAGGCATTGAACGTGTCGGCGACGTATCGAACGTAGCTTTCTGCAACGGTGTTATCGCACAAGATAACGGCAACGTCTATATTTACTACGCTTCCTCCGACACACGCTGTCACGTTGCTGCAACTACCGTTGATCAACTGCTCGACTATTGCTTAAACACACCGGAAGATCCGCTTCGCTCCTACGCATGTGTAGAGCAGCGCATCTCTTTAATTGATCGCAACTTACAGCTATAATCCGCTTCACCATAGCAAGGAACTTTAGTCTTTCCAGCCTAAAAAGAAAGGGCTTCCCAGAGAGCAACATTTCTGCTTTTGGGAAGCCCTTTTTCATTTATTGTTTGATACAAATTACTTTTTGATTTCCATAGGAATAGAGATGGTCTTATCGTAGGTTTTAATATAGGAAAATCCGTTAAGCAGCAGCTGTTCCGGTTCCTCTTCCGTGTTAAAAGAAAACGTCTGCTCCCACAAGATATTGCCATTTTTCAAATCCCACGGGCGTGATGAGGAAATGGATGAGACGGGAACTACACTATCACCCGATTGAACAGATAAGTTTTCTGTTTCCAAGATTGTAAATTGTTTTCTGGCGATAACGATATCATAACCTGTATCGGTTTTTGTAACGCTGCGAATCCATAACTTTTCATTCCCAATCTTTATGGACAGATCTGATGGCGAGGCTAGGGAGATCGGTTCTTCTATTTTCTGATAGCCAGCAAAATTTTCGAGTACGAGCTCAATGTTTTCCAGCTTGTCTGTCGGCAGCACATCAAATTCAAGTTCAAATGCTGCCTTGCCCTTTTCACCGGAATGATCCGACTGCATTCCCCATGATTTCACTTCTGTTCCATTCACATAAAGCTTTGTTTTGCCTGAGAACCTCGGGTATCCCCCATCATTCATTTCATAATGTCCCTTTACGATGGTAGAAGTAGGTGAAGCTGTGATGGCGTCATAGTGGACCGATCCCTCATCGACCGAAACAGATTTTGAGATATCCTCTTTAAGCATGCTTTTCATCGCTTTATTCGCTTCAAACTTGAAGGAGATTGGGTAAGATGCCCGTTCCCCATTTTCTAGCCACTCACTAAATGTAACGGTTAATGTTCTAGAGAATGGACTAACCGATTCAAATTTATAGACGCCCTCGTACTGGGTCTCGTCTTTGCTATAATTGCCGCTTCCTTCTTTGGGATCGGAATCCGTTAAGAACCCTTCCATTTGACCCACGTTGTAACGCAGTGAACTATTGTCAGT
>NZ_JBFTSN010000183.1:0-11821 GCF_056400045.1 Paenibacillus sp. 01L418 | reverse complement strand
TCCACAGTCTGGTTTAACGAATGCTGATGTCATCTGGGAAGTGCTTGCGGAAGGCGGCATTACTCGTTTAATTGCCGTATTTCAGAGTACGAGCGCAATAACCGATACGATTGGACCTATACGCAGCATCAGACCTTATCTTATTGATATTGGAGACAGTTATGGCGCGGTGCTTGCCCATGCAGGAGCGAGCAATGATGGTTATGCAGTGCTGCAAAGGCAGGGCAAACCTTATTTGGATGAAATCTCGAATGCAGGCAGCTACTTCTGGAGAAGCAAGGAACGCAAAGCTCCCCATAATTTGTATTCAAATCTAGAGAAGCTTCGTACGGGCGCAGAGAAGAAGAAATACAGCATGGACAAGCAGGTTCCGCCTTACACGTTCGCGGAAGCGGGTTCCACAGAGGTTGGTGTCCCGGCAGCCGACATTACAATAAATTTTATGCTCAAAAATTATAACGTCGGATACAAGTACGATTCAGTATCAGGCTTATACAAACGGTCGATAGGCGACAAACCGCATATTGATATGAACAATAATGAACAGCTTTCCGGTACAAATTTGGTTGTTCTTGGAGCGGATCACAAGACGCTTGATAAAGAGGGACGATTGGCCGTCGATCTGACAAAAGGGGGCTCGGCGATTCTGTTCCAGAAAGGCAAAGCGATCGAAGCAGAATGGGTAAGAGCTCCAGATGGAATGATTCGAATTGTAAAGAATGGAGCAGAGCTGCCGTTTGTCCCTGGAAAAACTTTCTTTCATATCGTGCCAAACAAACCGACATTCGAAGGGCATGTAACATGGGTACAAACGTAGCAAGTTGGAGACACTGTTAACAGACGTTGACGGATGAGCTTCCAAGGATCAAAAGGACGCAATCTTGTTACAGGATTGCGTCTTTTTTATATTTTTTATGAAAATCTAAAATTTTTCATAAAACCTTTACATTCTCTTAACAATTCACATGTAAACTATGTTAAGATATTGTGGGCTCATAGCAGTGCGCCTAAACATCAAGTCGTGTAAAGGGGATTACGATGTTCAAGAAAAAGGATATTTTCTTTAAGACGTTCGAAGAAATGGCTGACGCAATTGTCGAGGCTGTGGAGTACTTTGCCAAAGGATTGTCAGACCTATCGGATGTATCAGCTTTCGCCAAGACCATGAAGGAATACGAAAGTAGATGCGACAAGCATGTACACACGATTTTGAAGGAGCTGAACAAAACGTTCATTACTCCGATTGAACGTGAAGATATTATGGCCCTGACGACTTCGCTTGATGATGTGCTTGATGGCATCGAAGCTTGCGCATCTCGTTTTGAAATGTACAACATTCTTGAGAAGGACGAGTACATAACGTTGTTTGGCGATATTCTCGTTCGTTCGTCGCATCAAATTAAGAAAGCAATTTATTTGCTTACAGAACGGAAGCTGCTTGCTATACGCGAGCCAAATATTGCACTTAACGAGCTGGAGAACCAAGCTGATGACCTGCTTCGGGTTTGCATCAAGAGCTTGTTCGCAAATGTTACAGATCCAATTGAGCTGATGAAGCGCAAAGAGATTTATGAGATGCTAGAGCAAACGACCGACTACTGCGAGGACGTTGCCAATACGCTGGAATCGATCATTATGCGTAATAGCTAATCTAGAGAGTGGGAGTCTTTTACAATGGATTTAATGGTTCTATGGATTGTCGTATTTCTAGCGCTTTCGTTTGATTTTATAAATGGATTTCATGATACGGCAAATGCGATTGCAACTGCCGTGTCGACTCGGGCGTTAAAACCTAGAGTTGCAATCGTAATGGCCGCCGTAATGAACTTTGTCGGTGCAATTACGTTTACAGGCGTTGCGGCCACAATTGGTAAAGGTGTAGCCAATCCAGCAGAGCTGGAGCACGGCGTTCCCATAGTTATTGCGGCTCTATTGTCAGCAATCGCATGGAACCTGATTACTTGGTGGTTCGGTATTCCTTCCTCATCCTCACATGCTTTGATTGGCTCCCTCGCAGGCGCAGTAATCGGCGGAGCAGGCATGAGTGCAATTAACAGCGGCGGATTGATCAAGATTGTACAAGCGTTGATTTTTTCACCGCTCATTGCTTTCTCCGCAGGTTTTATCATTATGTGGATTCTCAAGAAAATCTTTGCCAAATCAAGCCCGCATCAGGTGAATAAAGGATTTCGCTTCGGTCAAATTCTGACAGCTGCTTTCCAATCGTTCTCTCATGGTACGAATGACGCTCAAAAAGCAATGGGTATTATCGTATTTGCTCTAGTTGCTTCCGGTATTCAAACCACGATGGACGTTCCACTATGGGTTAAAATTTCCGCGGCGACAGCAATGGCGCTCGGTACCTCAGTCGGCGGCTGGAAAATCATCAAAACGATGGGGACAAAAATTTTCAAAATCGAGCCAATCAACGGCTTTGCAGCTGACATTGGTTCAGCAGCTGTTATTTTGACGGCTACGATGCTTCATCTTCCAGTAAGTACAACACATGTTATTACGTCTTCAATCCTTGGTGTCGGCAGCGCGAAACGTTTCTCCGCTGTTAAATGGGGAGTTGCAGGTCGTATCATCGTTGCGTGGGTTATTACAATTCCCATTACAATCATCATGGCGATGTTTTTCTACTGGATCATTCATTTCTTCTTCCTATAAGAAAAGCTTGAAAAAACGATTACTCTTCGGTAATATAGTGATCTGACTCTTTAAATGAGATAGTGAGGAAAACCTCACTCGCCATGAGCCTAGGCTCATGGGGAATGAGATGTTCCTCACTATTTTTTGTGTTCTCTTCTAACGTTTACCCACTGTGGACAACGTTTATCGAAAAAACGCGAAAATTGCATCTATGCACATAATTAATAACAGCTGTGTATGAGTTCCACATTTGATGATTGTACAGCCGATGCAGCTTCGTTGCTACCATAATATGCGGCAGAATTGATTCGTTTATCTTTTAAATATTTATATATTTTCAGCATAAGCAGAAAACATATGCACATTGTACGAACAGCTGTGTATGGATTGCAAGATAGAAGCTGACGAAAACTGTCGAAGGTTGTACTTGTACACAGTTCACAACAATGATGTACGAATTCGAACGGTTTTTATGTGGACAGACAAGGGAAATGGGTTATYCACAGCTGGATAACTATTTTATTTTCAGTGTGATCATGTGCATAAATGGATGAAATAAAATACACCCCGATCGCTGCGCTATTCGCGGCAATCAGGGTGCTTCACTTTAATAGATGTAGGTTAAATATGTTTAGAATAAACCTTCGAATCCGTGTTTAACGTTTCTTAGGCGTAGTACGGCGACGACGAACTGTTTTTTTGCCTGAGCCGGAACCAGCTCTTGGCTTGCGGCGTTTGCGGCGCTTTGGTTTCCATTCGTCAGAATCATCGTCATCAGATTTGTCTTTTTTGCCGAAGGAGCCCATAAGCACTTTGACTAGCGGAGCCATCTGAGAAACGCTCGACATGACCTTCTGGACCTTTGTCACGGTCGTTAAGATACCGTCGATGCCGCCCAAACGATCGATATAACCTTTAATTTCGCCTAGATTGGCAAGTGAGAAGCCGCTTGCTTTGGTGCTGGTCGATTCTATAAGCTCAGCAGCTGTATCCGGTACAACGACGGGCAGGATATCCTGCGCCTGCTGCGAAGCCGGCGGCATTGTTGGCAGGTTTCCGCCAAAGCTGAAACCGCTCGACTTTGCGCCAGACGATTTGCTGAACGGCTCTTGTGCCAGACGCTGGCCGCCGTGCCAATCGTTTTGCTGGTTGCCGGTACCGGGGTTATTGCGATAGTTCACACGGATCACAACCCTTCTTTTATAACAGTTTATGGAGTAGGCGAACATAAGGATTGGACGAATGTCTCGGGGTGCAGATTTTTTTCTAGATAAATGCCTGCTGCTTGTATGTGAGTTCGCGTCAAATAAGTGGAGCATTTCCTTGCGTTAATTCGGTAATGTTTGAAAAAAACGGGTAAAAAAGTTACAATAGTAGCATTAGTTTTAATAGGAGTGAATTCGCATGCAGCTTAAAAAGCTGAACGATAAAGCAATAGATCAATTATTCGAAGCGGTGCTTACATTGAAGTCAGTTGAGGAATGTTATGTTTTCTTCGATGATCTGTGTACGGTGAATGAGATCCAATCGTTATCGCAAAGACTTGAAGTAGCACGGATGCTCGGAAAAGGCAGCACTTATAATGCGATTGAAGCCGAGACAGGCGCGAGTACAGCAACAATATCGAGAGTGAAGCGTTGCTTGAACTATGGCAATGACGGTTATAAAATGGCTTTAGAACGGCTTGGAAGGTAGGAATCATTCGATGAAGCCAGGCATTCTAATCATTAGCCACGGCTCCAGAGAAGCTGCATGGGTACAGTTAGTCGATGAGGCGATTGCAGCAGCAGCAGCTTCGCCCAGTTTATCAGGTGTTCCAATTATGTCGTCCTTTCTCGAGATCGTGGAGGGACGGCTTATTCAGGATGGCATTGATGAATTAGAGCGGCAAGGTGTTACGGATATGTTCGTAGTGCCGCTGTTCGTTTCTTCGGGTAGTACACATGTGGATGAAATTGGGCAAGCATTTGGTTTTCCATGGGTTTCCGATCTGGAGGGTGACTTAGGTACATTTCGAGTCAAAGCTACAATTCATTATGGTCTCCCAATTGACGATGATCCCCAAATTGCAGAGCTGCTGGCTTCAAACATTGCACCCTTATCCACAAGACCAGAGTCAGAATCGTTACTGCTTATTGGCCACGGAAGCAAAGAAAAGGTATTTCATGAGCGCTGGCAGGAAGGGCTGAAGAAGCTTGGCGAGCGGGTTAGAGGGCTCGGTGGATTTAAGCGCGCAGAGTATGCCATGCTATTGCCAGATCAAGCGGCAGGAAAGCTGGCAGTGATGCAGGCAGCGAATCCACAGGAAGCGGTCATTGTTGTGCCGCTATTTCTGAGCCAAGGCTATTTTACTAATCATGTCATTCCAAATCGGCTTAATGGTTTTGTATATCGCTATAACGGCAAGGCGATGCTTCCTAATGCAGCGATTGAGCAGTGGCTGGAGCATCAGATGATCGACGGTTTACAACGGTTGCGCGAAGAGAAGCATGTCACGTTTACAGAATAAATGTTAGGTTGAATGATTGTTAGGGGTGAACCGAGATGGCAATCAAACGAGCAAGACTTATATATAACCCGACATCGGGAAGAGAAGAAATGAAAAAAAGATTGCCAGATATTCTTCAGCGTCTTGAACAGGGCGGTATTGAGACGAGCTGCCACGCCACGATAGGCGAGGGTGATGCTACGCTTGCAGCGGCTGAAGCCGCGGACCGCGGTTATGATATGATCATTGCTGCAGGCGGTGACGGTACGCTTTATGAGGTTATCAACGGCTTGACGAACAAGGCGAATCGACCTCCGCTTGGCATATTGCCAGTAGGCACAACCAATGATTTCGCACGGGCGATGGGTATTCCGAAGCATTGGGAGTACGCAGTCGACCTTATTATTCAGCAATATAGCCGGCCGATTGATGTCGGTAAGGCAAATGATCGCTATTTTATCAATATTGCTGGGGGCGGCTCCTTAACGGAACTGACCTATGATGTGCCGAGCAAGCTTAAGACGATGATTGGGCAGCTGGCATATTATATGAAGGGCATGGAGAAAATGACCCGACTTCGGCCAACTGAGCTGACTTTTCATGCAGCTGGTGTAGGGGAATTCCATGACGAGTTCATGATGTTCCTCATATGCAACAGCAATTCGGTTGGCGGTTTCGAGCGATTGGCGCCGGACTCCAAGCTTGATGATGGGCTTCTGGACGTCCTGCTTATCCGCAAATGCAATTTGCCGGAATTTATAAAGCTTGTGACGCTTGCGCTGCGCGGTGAGCATTTGAACGATCCACATGTGATTCATTTTCGGACGGATGAACTAAAGGTGACTACACCGGATTATGTGCAAATTAACCTCGATGGCGAATATGGCGGCGTGCTGCCGTGTACTTTTTCGGTGCTGCCGTCGCATTTGCGTATTTTTGCTGATGAGACTGGGGAATCGACTTACCGTTAAGCCCTTATGTATTCGGAAATCTGGGAATGATAAATAGGAACTAGCATGCAACAGCATTGAAGATAGAGCGGAGAGAGTTTATGAACAAAGGTAGAAGCAGAGGCGGCAAAGGCAGATCGCGCAGTGCTGCGGGTACGGGTACTCGTGCAGCGGCGTTTTCAGCAGATGCACCTTTTCAGAAAAATGAAGAAGTCACCGTCGATATTATCGGCCTGACACATGATGGAGAAGGGGTAGGCCGCGCTGACGGCTTTACCCTTTTTATACAGGGAGCACTTCCTGGTGAGCGTGTGCGCGCGAAGGTGATGAAGGTAAAGAAGCAGTATGGTTATGCGAAGCTTGAAGAGCTGATGCTTAAGAGCCCATCGCGTATAGAACCGCCTTGTGATATTTATAAGGAATGCGGCGGCTGCCAGCTGCAGCATTTCGATTATCCGGCGCAGCTGGAGTGGAAACGCCAGCATGTTGTGGATAACTTGATGCGAATCGGCAAACTGAATGTGGATGGTGAAGGCAATCTGTCAGATGGAGAGAATGCGTCTACTGGGMTTGTTGTTCACCCTACTGTTGGTATGGACGAGCCATGGCGTTATCGCAATAAAGCATCGGTACCAATCGGCACCAGTTCTAAAGATGGTCAATTAATTGCTGGCTTCTACGCCCGAGGCAGTCATCGAATTATCGATATGGACGATTGTCTGATTGAGCATGAGCATAATGATGAGGTTATTCGTGTCGTGAAGCGAATCGGACGTGAGCTTGGCGCCACACCTTATGATGAGGAAACTGGCCGCGGCGTACTGCGCCATGTGATGGCACGGACAGGCGTTGTCACCGGCGAGATCATGGTCGTGTTGGTCACGAACAGCAGGAAGCTGCCTTCGTCGGATGAATGGGTTAGGCGCATCCGCGAGGAGCTCCCGGGCGTGAAGAGCATCGTTCAAAATGTGAACGAGCGGAATACGAACGTTATATTCGGTGATGAGACTCGTGTCCTCTGGGGAAGCGAGGTTATCTATGATGAACTCGACGGCATTCGCTTCGCAATATCGGCGAGATCGTTCTATCAAGTCAATCCGATGCAAACGGTGGAGTTATATCGTAAAGCGGTCGAGTATGCAGGCTTAACAGGCTCGGAAACCGTTATTGATGCTTATTGCGGCATCGGTACGATATCGTTGTTCCTTGCAAGGCAGGCTGGACGCGTTTATGGCGTTGAAATCGTACCCGAGGCAATCGAGGATGCGGCGCGGAATGCGGCGCTCAACGGCATTACGAACGCCTCGTTCGAGGCGGGCCCTGCGGAGGTTGTTATTCCTCGCTGGCGCAAGGAAGGCATAACGGCCGATGTTATTGTCGTTGATCCGCCGCGCAAAGGCTGCGATCCTGCATTGCTTGAGACGATTCTGGCGATGAAGCCGGAGCGAGTGGTGTATGTGAGCTGCAATCCGTCTACACTGGCAAGGGATTTGCGCGTGCTGGAGGACGGCGGGTATAGGACGACTGAGGTTGTGCCGGTGGATATGTTTCCTTGGACGGTTCATGTGGAGTCGGTAGTTTTACTAAATCGTATAAACAATTGATCGGAAAAGTCTGATCCATATATACGAAAATATAGACATTGAACTAGCTCATGCGAAATTTGCATGAGCTGGTTTTGTGTTTAGAGGAACGGCAGACAATATAAGTACTAAACCATTCATTTTCTGGAATCGTTGCTTTTTACTGCACTTATTAATGCAAAGGGAAGTAATGTAATAGAAAAGATGGCTGTGAATATGTTGAATTGTGTGGTTTTATAAGGGACGAACCATTCCGTAAACAGCTTCGAATGAGATATGGAGTTATAGATCCGGTTAAATAATGCCCCATCTTGCAAGTTTGGCGCCCATGAAAAACGATCACAGATAATAAAGAATAATTGTAAAACAAGAAATAGTCCAATCGGAAACATCCAACTTCTTTTTAGATTAGATCGACCTTTGTTTGGTGTAACTTTCATTTGACCAGTTCTCCTTATTATTTCATCACTTGTTATATACTTGTGCGGCCTCCTATAAGTCCTTTCTAGTAAACAGATGTACAGTTAAGTAATAGGAAGCAATGAATAACAGTAAGACAGCAATCGGGATAAGAAATAGCGTTTGGTTATTGCTAAAGCCTTGGTTGTTTATCATATTCATAAACATAGCTGTAGGCTGCGCCAGAGCAATTAGGATAATCATAAATACGAAATTTATAATACCGGTTCCTTTTTTACTAAGTGTGTAAAAGAGTGGCATATAGATGGAAGTTAGAATAAGCACTATTCCTAATGGAACTAGCATGTCTATGACCGAATAATCCGGCTTGTTTAGCTGAGGGAATGCTAGTTTAACGAGAGAGTGAATCCCATAAGAAGCAAGGACTCCAAAAAGTGTGTAAATGATGGCTGTTATGTATTTCGCTTTTACAATATGTTTACGGCTAATCGGCAGCGTGACCAGAAAATTATGGTGATTTTTTTTGATATCAATCATCATACCTAGACTAAGTGATGCACAAGCTGTATAGATAGCCACAAGGTGAATAGAAGATTCATGTTTTGGTATAAATGCAATACTGTATACAGCGAGAAAAAGTATAATAAGCCCTAGTGAGCTTTTTAAAGCGATGAAGTCTTTACGAAGCAAGTTAAGCATGAATTCGTCCTCCCTTAGCGGTGTAATAGATGATGTCTTCTAAGGATGGTTTATCGAAAACAACATAATTGCCAAACAACTGTAAGGCATCTTGCCTATTGTTTACTAAGCCCTCAAACCCAACATCAGTCTCACGAATCCCGATAAAATTGCTTCGTATATCCGAATCAAGCAGTTGCAAGTCACCTTTGACGATTGCATACCTCTCGAATACTTCATCTTTTGATTCATTAAATACGAGCTTTCCACGATTGATGAAAGTAATGTAGTCAGCAATGCGATCTAAATCTGTTGTAATATGGGTCGAAAATATAATGGTATTTCTCTCGTCCTGCATCATATCCCCAAGTAGATCAAGCAATTCTCTTCTAAACACAGGATCAAGTCCAGAGGTTGGCTCATCCATAATTAAGAGCTCTGCCTCATGCGATAAGGCAACTGCAAGTGAAAACTTGATTTTCATCCCCTTTGATAACTCATCGATCTTCTTCTTAGGAGACAACTCGAATTGTTCAAGTAAGCCGTTAAACTTAGTATTGCTCCACTTTTTGTAGAAAGGTGCGATCATCTCCTTCATATCACGAATCGTAAGATGTTCATAATAGAAGCAGTCATCCGACACGATGCCGATGCGCTGCTTAATATCAACTTCATGTTCAGGCATAGCGCGGCCTAATATTTTTACACTACCGGAGTCTGGACGGATCATGCCGAGCATCATTTTGATCAAAGTGCTTTTACCAACACCATTCGGACCAATCAGTCCGGTTATGTAGCCCTTTTTTACATCTAAAGATACATTATCGACTGTAAATTGATTGTACGTTTTCGTAAGATTACGTAATTCTATTGCATTCATGGGGTCTGTTCCTCCTCGAAAAAGAGAGTGAAATGATTGATTAGATCTTGTTGACTCATGTTTAGTTCCTTGCTTTCTCGAATGATTTCTATCATTTTCTCTTCTAATAGTTTCATACGCTGCTCCCGAATAAAGTCTTTATTTGCTCCTGATACGAAACAGCCCTTACCTACAACTGAGTCGATTAACTTCTCTTTCTCTAACTCTTCATAAACACGCTTAGTTGTAATTACACTAACTTGCAAATCCTTGGCAAGCTGCCTAATGGAGGGAAGGAGTTCACCTGCACGTATTTCATTGCTCAAGATGCTCTGCCTAATCTGGTTCATTATTTGGATGTAAATCGGATCGCTTGATGCGTTGGATATAATAATTTTCATGTTTCATTACCTCGTTCTCGTTGATAGAGTATCTACCGTATATATATAATATATACACTATTATCTTTTGCGTCAATATTTTAATTTATTGTGATTATTGGGTAGTGGAGCAACAGTTCATGTAGGAGATGATTCCACGCCTATATTAGCTTTTTTCTGTGGCTTCAAAGTGAAATGCATGTGTTGGATGCAAAGGAATATAGCTAAGTTGAAAAATGAAAGTAACCATTGAAGCAATATCATTTCATTGTAAAAAATGCTTTTAATCAAACAGTCCCTACCCTCCATTGATTTGAAATGCTTATAATATAATTAGAATAATTTGGATGTGGTGAGTATGTATGTACATTAGAAGCAACAAGAAATGAAATCGAACGGAGCAAATAAAAAATGGAGCATAAAATTATAGATATTGGCGTCAACTTGATGCATCGATCGTATAATCAAGATCGTGAACAGGTGGTTGAAAGGGCGGAAGCAAATGGGGTTTCTCCACTTGTTATTACGGGAACAAGCTTGAGGAACAGCATGGAAGCTGCCCGCTATGCAGGTCGTTTACCCGGAAAGCTGTACTCTACTGCGGGTGTTCATCCACACGATGCGAAGAGCTGTACAGATGCGACAATGAAGCAGCTCAAACAACTGGCGGCACAGCCACAGGTGGTTGCTATCGGAGAATGCGGACTAGATTATAACCGAGATTTCTCTCCACGGGATGTACAACGCAAATGGTTTGCCAAGCAAATTGATTTAGCGCTTGAGCAGGATATGCCGCTGTTTCTGCATGAGCGGGAAGCATTTTCGGATTTTATAGCCATTCTTAAGGAACAATCGGTTCGGAAAGCGGTCGTCCATTGTTTTACGGGGACTTTGCCAGAACTTAAGGCTTATCTCGAAATGGGATTCCATATTGGAATCACAGGCTGGATTTGTGATGAGCGAAGAGGCAAACACCTGAAAGAGCTTGTAAGGATGATTCCGCTGGACCGGCTCATGATCGAGACGGATGGGCCATTTTTAACGCCACGGGATTTGAAAGGGAAGCCGCAGGATGGACGGAATGAGCCGGCTTTCTTACCACACATTTTGCAAACTGTATCACGGTGTATAGGAAAACCAGTAGAAGAGGTAGCTGAGGCTACGAGAAAAACGTCTGAGGAATTTTTTGGTTTATAAGAGTTAAGAGATAAGAGGCGCCAGACCAACTTTGATATAGAACTTTTTTTCACTGTCTATCATAAAAGAAAATCAACGGCCTGGTATGTGAAGAAGGACGATACGATTTATTTTGATATGATGGTTAGTGGAAATAAATTTAAGAGATTAACAAAACATGAACAGAGAGAAAAATTGAGTTATTCTTTTTCATGTACAAATCTTAAAATAAGATTGAATCTAAATACAGATGATGAAGTATATAAGGATCCAAATAAGCTTTGCTAATAGAAATGACATATAAAACATAGTTTTATCTAAACCGCGATTAACGCGGTTTTTTTTATTTTCAGAACACAGCTCAATTATGGAGAGCCTTAACAGAAACTTAACTGTCTTCCAAATATCGTAGATGGAATTAAGGTTAAGTTTAATAGCGTGTAAGACTGGAATGCTAGAATGACGGTAAGAAAGGAGACTCAGTACAGGCTAGAATTGAATCATGGAAAATTCGTAATCGTTCAAAATGAGAGACAAAAGGATGTGGATGATTTGAAAAAAAGATTCATATGGACGCTTGCAGCGGCCTTAGTTCTGACCCCGCTTATTCCTACAAACGCAATGGCTTCCAACAC
>NZ_JBFTSN010000182.1:0-11824 GCF_056400045.1 Paenibacillus sp. 01L418 | reverse complement strand
CTCCATGATATACTGCTTCATTTGCAAAGCCGCATCCGGCTGTACCCTGCTCTGATGAGTGACGATACCTTCGATCAGCTTAGTAAGCAAGCTTTCCGTTTCTGTACGCAGCTGCTGATACTGCGTCACTTGGAACGAAAATAACGGCTTCTCCACTTCGATCCCCATCTCCTCTGCGACACGGGAAATGACCCATAAGCGCTCCAGCACCCATTGGGCAGATTGCTCCAAGGAAGCATGATGCTGATCATGGACGACGATTAGCTCCATCACCATCTTGCGTACAATATCCCACTTCCCTAATCGAATGTGATCGACGAATTGTTTTTCCGTTTGTTTATCTTGATACCCTCCCGCAAAGGGACTGCGCGATTCGATTTCACTATAAAATTGATGTTTCGCCGGCAGCGAGGCGTTGGCCGTTGCAAGCAAAGCCTCTTGATATGACAACTTCACGTTTTCTAACCCCTTATAGGAATCTCCGATTCCAACAAATAAATCTCCGCCAACTTCGCGCTGCCGCAGCAGTAAAAACTGCTGGACAAGCGAGGCTGCTTGAGCACGATAGGTTTTACCGGCATCTCGAAAAATGACAATTGGAATTTGCCGCGCAGACATCGCGCCTACCCAGCCGCTTCCAGCTTGTCTCACCCTTGCTTTAATCTGGCCATAGAGCACTTCTGACGTTGCATTGATTGGCAGCATGACGAGCATAACAAATGYCTCGCTTGTCCGCTCTCTGCCAAGCAGCCTCAGCATATCGTCGATATGGACATCATGCACATGGTCGAAGAGCAGCTGTGTCACAACATCTGATTCGACAATAGGCATCACTTTCCTCAGCGCTTCCTCCTCGTATTGCCTAATCGCAATCTCGCTTTTTTCACGCATAATCTCCTCTATGACCTTGCCAATCGTTGTTGTGATTTCACTTGCCTTGCTTGGCTTTAGCAAATAATCCTTAACCCCAAGCTTAATAGCCTGCCTTGCATAGTCAAACGTGTCATACGCAGTGACCATAATAAATTTGGCCGAAGGCAGAAAAACCGAGATTTTCTCGATTGCTTCGATGCCGTTAACGCCGGGCATTTTGATATCCATCAATATAAGATCAGGCTGCCACTCGCTTGCCGTCTCGATGGCTCTAGCCCCATTTCTTGCTTGCATAAATTGACAAGAAGGAAAACCTTTTTGCAAAATAGCCTGCAAGCCTTCCCGTTCTACTTGCTCATCGTCAACGATTAACAATTTCAGCATGCTCAGCTGCACTCCCTACGATTGGCATTTTTATCGTTACTTTCGTGCCCTCTTGCGGCGCACTTCTTATTTCAATAACGTCGTCGTCACCAACAAACAACCGCAGCCGTTTCACTACGTTGCTGAAGCCGATCCCCGTTGAATGGCCTACACCATCCGCATTTCCGCCTTCTGTCAAAATATGATTGGCCTTCTCCGCCGTCATGCCTGTGCCGTCATCCTCAATTTCAATAAGAACAAGATTATCCTTCTCATAGATGCGAAGTGAAATCGTTCCTCCATCCTCAAGCGGCTCAACTGCATGGATGACTGCATTTTCGATAATGGGCTGAAGCGTCAAGCAAGGCAGCAGCAGCTGCAGGCAGCTCTCATCCACCTCCAGTACAAATCTAAGCCGATCTGTAAAACGCGCGCTTTGAATTTCGATGTATTTCAATATGACAGACAGCTCTTCCTCAAGTGTGACTGCCCGGTCTAGCCGGCGCAAATTATAACGAAGCAAGCCTGCAACGTTGGCAATCAGATCGCTCGTTTCCTCCGAGCCGTCTAGGTATGCTTTTTTGGATAAAATATCTAAGGTGTTGAATAAGAAGTGAGGGTTAATCTGGCTTTGGAGGCTAATAAGCTGGCTTTCCTTCAGGAGCAGCTTATTCTGCTGAAGCTCGCTTTCGAGCTGTGCCTTCTGCTGAATCTCGGAGATGAGATTGTTAATATTGATCCGCATGCGATCAAAGGTTTTGGCGAGGAATGAAATTTCATCGTTGGAGTGTACTGCTATAGGCTTATCGAATCTGCCGCGCGATAATTCTTTTACAGCTATCGTCAACTTCTGGATAGGTCTTGTAATGCTAAGCGAAAACCAATAAGTAAACAGCAGCAGCATAATCGTGATTAGTGAAAGCAGCCATATGCCAAGCCGCTTCAGCTCCGCGCTTTGTTCGATAATGCCGCGGTAAAAAGCATCGTACGTCCGTACTTCCTTGTCGATGAGCGTTACTGTGGTTTCTGCTATGTATTTGTCGATGCGGGTCGCTTCCTCAAATTTCTCAGCTGATTGCTCCCCATTGCCTTGCTCCAAAAACATGACTGACAAATCCGCCGACGCCACCAAGCTATCAATCATATTGATGAAGCTCGTCAGCGTAAACGTATTATCCTTATTTCGAAGGCTTATCGTTTGCTGCTTTGCCATCATTATGTTTTCCTTGCTTTGATTCAGCGTCTGCTGCTTAAGTGCTGTTGGCTTCTGCAAATAATCATTTAATGCCGTAATCGTCTGATGACTGCGATCAGTCACCTCATTCATGCGCAAGTAACGCTGCAAAATATCATTGTATTGCTCCTGCGTCTTCTGATTATAGTAGGTGAGCACCATCCAAATCGTAACCATTATAAACAGCACAATTAAAGACATCGTCAATATTTTACGCTGAATGCTGTTCATTTGGCATCCTCCGCCCGCATGACACGAATATCTGTGAAATAACCGTCAGGGTTTAGCGGAACCTGCTCGCCTGTCAGCCATTTGATCATGAGAGCGACGCTTTCCTCGCCCATCGCCTCTGGTGATTGCGCAATTAAGGCATCTATCTTTCCTTGCTGCATCAAAGTAAGCGTCTCTGGTGAATCATCGAACGAATAGATAAAAAAGTTGTCCACTCGCATTCGCTTGCTAATCTCCTGAATAATCGAACCCGCATGATTCGCCGAAACGGCGATGAACGCATCCGCATCCGGTTCCTCATTAAGCAGTTCATTTGTTGCCGCCGCCACATCCTCACGGGAATCTCCTGCAGCTACAATCTTGGTTATAATCTTTGGGTACGAGTTCAGTACATTCAATATGCCCGTTAAGCGCGTTCTTTGGAAGTATTCCTGACGATCCGACACCATCAAAACCACTTTGCCCACAAAGCCCATATCCGACACCATCTGCCGCGCGATCATGCTCCCCGCTTCCAAATGATCCGAGCCTACATACGTTCTGCGCAAACTCTCGTTCATCGGCACATCGTTCGCTACGGTTATGACGGGGATACCTCTACTTGCCGCCTTCACCTTTGTTAAACTTTTAAATTCGTCTGTATCAAGCCCCTGCACGATGATTCCATCTACTTTAGAAGCAATCGCAACCTCAATATTTTTCAGAAAATCATCCCGATTTGTGCCATATGTCCCCCACACCTCAAGACTTGCACCATTTTGCTCTGCTGCAGCTTTAGCGCCTCGTTCCACCTTCGCCCAAAAAGGGGTATCTAGCTCCCTCGTTATGAGGACAAGGCGGTAGCTATTATGCTGCTCTGCCGTCAATGCCGGTTCAATCAATTCGGAGGAGAACACTTTAACCATGGAGGTTAACGTAAAAAACAAGATGACCAAGCACACTGCAAACAAGCTAACAATTATCGATTTGCGCAACCTATTTTCCTCCTGCCGACAAAATAGGATATTTTTATGAGAGCGGTTTCATATACAAATCATAGTAGATGGCTGGCTTGCTGTCTAGTTCTAGAGATAGAAAGAGGCTGCCCTCGGTATTTAACCGTGAAGGCAGCCTCCAAATATAAAGCCATAATATGATGCATAATTAGTCAGCTATTCTTAAATAACGCCCTTTTTCAAAATAAGATTGGCATAAAGCGCACTCTCGCCTGTAGCGATTACCGCATAAGCCTGCTTCGCACGCTCATAAAATGCAAAACGTTCGACCTGCTCAAATGGCTCCAATAGACCGGTACGCTGCTCGATAATCGAGCGGTATTGCTCCCAAATTGGGGTTTCAACCGTATCACCCGGAACCACCTGCATAAGTGCTGCTGGCTTCTCAACATATTGATCTAAAGGGAACAGCTGCAAAATAGCGTCAAGCAGCGCCGGTACATCATGCCCATCCGCACGAATGAGCCGCTTGGCATGACTTGCCGCCGGAAAGTTACCGTCGGCAATCACGATTTCGTCGCTATGTCCCATTTCGCTGAGCACCTTCAGCAGCTCTGGAGAAATCAGTTTCGATATCCCAATCAGCATGCTAACCTCCTCCTCCCGGTATCGATATAACCATATGAGTTATATGACTCTAGCAACACGCTCATAAGCTTCGAACGCATAATCCCACTCATTCTGCTGCTCAGGAGCAAATTCCTCTACCTTAAACGATGCTGCTACAAGCTTCCTTGCTTCTTGAAGATTGCCGCATTCGCCCAGCGCGACGAGCTGCATGAGCATATTGCCAATCGCACTTGCTTCTACTGGTCCCGTCCAAACCGGACGGGCAATCGCATTAGCCGTTAGGCGGCAAAGCAGCCTATTCTGAATGCCACCGCCAACCATATGCAAGCCATCAAAACGCTGCTTCGTCAATTCTTCCATTTGAGCCAGCGCCTGCCGATACCTTAAGGCCAAGCTCTCCAAAATGCAGCGTGTAATTTCTCCTATAGACTGCGGAACCTTCTGGGACGTTTGTTCGCAATAAGCTTGTATGCGCCCGATCATGCCGGAAGGTGCAAAAAACATCGGATCGTCAGGATGGATAAAGCTGCGGAAAGGCTCAGCGGCTTCGGCTTGCGTCACGATTTCTGCAAACGTCCAATCGTTCCCCTGCTCCTCCCATTCCCGTTTGCACTCTTGCAATATCCAAAGTCCCATAATGTTTTTGAGCAGCTGATAGGTTCCCTGAGCGCCTCCTTCATTAGAGAAATCAAGATCTTGCGCTTCTCTTGAGACGTTTGGACCTGCAAGCTCGGTCCCAAGCAGCGACCATGTTCCGCAAACTAGATATGCAAAGCCCGATTCACCATCCGCAGGAACAGCTGCAACCGCTGATTCGGTATCATGCGTTCCAACAGCAACGGCTGTAATCGGAGGGACATCCAGCTCGGCGCAAACCTCTGCCGTTAATTGCCCAATCTTCGTACCCGGATGAATCGGATCAAGAAACAACCGATTCGGAATGCCCAGCTCATCCATTAACTCTATATTCCATTGCTGTTCCTTAGGCTTGTATAGCTGCGTAGTCGTCGCCATCGTAAACTCGCACACCTTCACGCCTGTTAAGAAATAAGCAAGCAAATCAGGCGTTAGCAGCAGCGTTCTAGCTGCCGCAAGCTTCGGCGATGCCGCTTTCTTCATCGCATACAGCTGGTTTATCGTATTAAAGGGCATAAATTGCAAGCCGCCCTGCTCATATAACCGGTCTTTGCCAAACCGTTCGAGCAGCTCTTCTACTATTCCATCTGTTTGCGAATCACGGTAATGATATGGATTGCCTAGCAGCTCGCCATTATCATCGAGCAGCCCAAAGTCTACGCCCCATGTATCAATGCCGAACGTTTGCGGAGCGTAGCCTTCTTGAAAGGCTTTGCGAATGGCAAACTTCAGCTCCTGCAGCAGGCGTAAAATATCCCAGTGCAAATGGCCGTGTACAGCCACCGGCTGATTCGGAAAACGATGAATTTCCGTCACCTTCAGCGAGCGCTGACCGCTTGCATTATCAAGCAGCAGCTCGCCGATTAACGCCCTGCCGCTGCTTGCGCCCAAATCAAACGCGAGCACAGTCGCAAGCTTCGTCATGCTTAAAGCCTCCTTTAACTAAAGCTGGCGCTTCACGAATGGGCATCGATTCACTTCATCTTTTGCAGTAATTCGATGCGGTAAGCTTCGCTCTCCAGCGATGCGATCTCTTCAAACTCTTCTGTCGTCAGCACCTTCGGCTCACGAATCGCCTTGGCAATCAAATAAATTTTTGTGCTTTCCTCAACGACCTCCGTACGATAGTAAGCCTCGCGTAAATTGCGACCAGACGTTACTAAGCCATGGTTGCCAAGCAGTACTGAGCTTGCTTCATTTACTTTCGCTACGTATGCATCAGCGAGCTTATCCGTCGTCGGAAGCACATAGGGAACGTACACCGTCTTGCCAACGAGCGCTGCTTGATCTGGAAACATGATTGGAAGCTCCTGCTCAACTAACGTGAATGCAATGCAATATGGCGGATGCGTATGGACGATTGCTCCAATATCCGGATTAGCACGATAGGCATATAGATGCATCAGCACCTCAGATGATGGACGAAGACCGATATCTGTTATTTCCCCAGTCTCAATATCTACCTCGACCCATTGATGCGGCTCAACCTCATCAAGAGCAAATCCGCTTGGCGAAAGATACATTTTGCCTTCAAACTTCGCGCTAATATTGCCGCCTGGCCCTACAACCAGCTTGTTCGTTACTGTTTTGCGAGCATATTTGCATAGCTCGTTGCGAATGTCCGTGCTGCTCATTGTAAAACCTCCGATTTATTTGTAGATAGGCCCGAAATTTTGACAAGCTTGGTAATCGGCATTCTCTGGATTCGCCGTACCGAACAATCCCCATGCTCTTGGGCGGAATACACGTTCTCTCGAAACATTATGCATATTAACCGGAATCCGCAGCATCGAAGCGAGCGTAATTAAATCAGCGCCGATGTGTCCATAGCTGATAGAGCCGTGATTTGCACCCCAATTATCCATTACCTCATAAACGGAACCGAAAGCCCCTTCACCCGTCAAGATTGGTGCAAACCATGTTGTCGGCCACGTCGAATCGGTACGTTTGTCGAGTGTGTCATGGACATCCTGCGGCAATTCTACCGAATAACCTTCTGCGATTTGTAGTACAGGGCCAATGCCCTTCACCAAATTAATGCGAGACATTGTCATCGGCATGCCGCCGCGCGTTAAGAAATCAGAGGAGTAACCGCCTCCGCGGAAATATTCGACCGAAGCTGGCCGCCATGACGTAGCATCCAAACATTTTTGCGCTTCTTCCTCCGATATTTCCCAGAACGGCTTCATGACCGGTTCGCCATCCTTCGTCTGCTCTCCTGTTCCGTCAAGCGTAGCTGAACCGGAGTTGATCAGATGGAGCAAACCGTTCTCAGCTGCACCCGCCAGCTTGTGTCCCGTGACCCGCTCCACAGATTCTGGGCTCCAATACGTACGGACATCGGCAAAAATTTGAGCGGTATTCGTAAGCAAATATCCGAAGAGCATAACCACGCCATTCAAGCTGTCATTTTCCGTAGCTACCATATAAGGCGCCCTTATGCCRTTCCAATCGAAGGATGAATTAAGTATGGATTCCATGAAATCACCGTTTGGAAAATGATCCGTCCACTGCCGCTGCCCTTGGAATCCAGCTACGATCGCGTTATGGCCGCCAGCTTCCTCGCCGAAGCCAAGTTTGGCAAGCTCAGGGTTGCCAATCATCAGATCACGGGCGATTTGCGTCATTTTCACAACTGTTTCCCAGTCCTCATCTTTACGCTCTCTTGACGTCTGGATATCCGCAGCATTGTTATCTGCACCTTCGATACAGTTCTCCTTCACCCAGGTAAGCGCTTTCTCGAACTCCGCTGTATCATAAATGTTCTCTTCCATACGGCGTACAAATTCAGTCATATCGATGTACTCGGTACGCATGCCAAGATATTCTTGGAAGAAAGCGTCATTTACGATTGAACCGGCGATACCCATAGATACTGAACCCATCGACAAATACGATTTACCGCGCATATAAGCAACCGCCAGGCCTGCTTTCGCAAATCCAATCAGTTTATCTTTAACATCAAACGGAACGGAAGTATCGCCAGAATCTTGAACATGCTCACCATAGATGCCAAAGGCTGGAAGCCCTTTTTGCGCGTAACCCGATAGTACAGCTGCCAGATACACCGCGCCTGGGCGTTCTGTCCCATTAAAGCCCCATACCGCCTTCGGAATGCTTGCATCCATATCCATCGTTTCCGTGCCGTAGCACCAGCAAGGCGTTACCGTTATCGATACCCCTACGCCAGAGGTTGCAAATTTTTGCGCACAGGCTGCAGCTTCAGCTACTCCGCCAATACAGCTGTCAGCGATGACACATTCAACCGGTTCGCCGTTTGGATAACGCAAATTGTCCGATAAAAGCTTAGCTGTCGCGATTGCCATGTTCATGGTTTGTTCCTCCAACGATTCGCGAACGCCTTTTCTTCTTCCGTCAATTGTTGGTCGAATACCTATCTTTGGAAACCCTGATTGAAAACGAAAGCTAGTATCTGTCATATTAAAACCTCCATTATGTTATAATAATGTTACCGATAACATTAAAATAACAACAATAAGGCTTGCTGTCAATGACTACTTTTTTGTATGATAGAATCTACGATTTATCCATAAGGGGATTACGAAATGGTAACAATATATGATGTAGCCGCTAAGGCAGGCGTCTCCGCTATGACCGTCTCCAGAGTTATCAATAACACTGGTAAAATAAGCGAAAAAACGAGAACGAAGGTAACTCGTGTTATGGAGGAGCTGGGTTATGTTCCGAATCAAACGGCGCGAAGCCTCGTACTCCAACAAACGAAGCTGCTATTCCTGCTCATAACTGATATTATGAACCCTTTCTATACGACGCTCGCACGCGGCGCGGAAGATGCTGCCAAACGTTCGGGTTATCGTCTGCTGTTTGGGAACAGCGACGAAAATCTGGAAAAAGAAGCCGATTATGTGACGACCATCTTGACGACTCGCGTTGACGGCGTTCTTGTCGCTCCTGCTGGCGATCCCTCTCTTCCTCATTTAAATTCGCTGCGCAAGCATAATGTGCCATTTGTGCTGCTCGACCGTGAGGTGCCAGGCATTGATTGCGATATCGTGCTTGGTGACAGCAGAGACGGTGCAAGAAGGCTTGTTGAGCATCTAGCCTCACAAGGGCATCGCACAATAGCGATGGTGAATGGTTCTTCCTCCATCTCCAGTGCGAGATTAAGACTGCAAGGCTATCAAGACGGCATGAAGCTCAATGACCTGGACTACAACGAGAAATATGTATTTGAGACCAGCTTTGGTCCTTTAAACGATTTGACCGAAATGGGCCAGTGGTTCGATCAGCTCTCCCCTCCTCCAACGGCTATCGTTGCAGGCAACAATGTGCTTGCTGTAGAAATTTTACGACTGTTCCGTGAACGCGGAATGAGCGTTCCTGACAATATGTCCATCGTTTGCTTTGATGATCTTGGACCTTATTCAGAAGTAGAACCATTCCTTACCGTAGCCGCTCAGCAGGCTTATCAGTTCGGCTACATGGGCATGCAAATGCTAGTTGACCGCATACAAGAGCGTGAAGCCGCGCTGCCATGGAAAAAAATCGTTTTGCCGGCAGAGCTGATTATTCGTCGATCCGTGAAGGAAATCACTTCACTTTAGCTAAGCTTGTAAAAAAGTGCCTAGAGGAAACCCCCAGGCACTTTTTTAGTTTATTCTTGCTCCTTCAAACCGAGTAGATAAACCGCTCTGGATTTGGACATTCTTATTCAAAACGGTGGCAAAAACCTGTACTCGATCACGAGCCTGCAATTGTACAAGACCACTGGCCTCAATAATGCCGCTTGTATTTGTAAAATCTTCTTGATCAGAAATTCTTGGCACGCCGTTTACTCTTATCTCCAAATCAAGCGTATAGGTTGTGACCGTAACCGTTTGAAAGAAGACACTTGCAAAAAGAGCGTAAACGCCTTTTTGTTTTGGACGAAAAGTTGAGTTTGCCGGGTTGTATTCATTGTTGAGATCCAGTTCTTCCACTTGATAAAGAACTTTGGCAGTTGTACCATCAAGAAGATTCTGATCGATTCCAGAAACAGCTCTGAACGCGGATTTGCGTCTTCTCACTGGCCTACAGATCAATTTCTTGCTGACAGGTCGCTTGCAGACAACTTCTTTGCAAATAAGTCTTTTGCTGCTCTGTTTTACCTTCCTTGCTCTTGTAACAGTCATGCTTTTCCCTCCTTCTAACCCTATTTATTTAGCTGGTAACAAAACTAGTTGTTCTAGCAATACATTATTATATGGATCGAATTGATTAATAGAGACGGTACTTGTCTAGCAAAGATGAAACAGRCTGTTTTTATAAAAAATAAAAAGTAGATTTGTTATAATCCTGCTAGCTTCCAGCCTTTCTTTTGCCCAGTCGTTGCTCTAGCAATCGTTTGTTGTCTAATAGGTTTGTATCCGTGGGAGCATACGAAAGAGCAATCTCATTATGTTTATACGCATGCTCTAGTTTTCCTAACTTGCCGTAACAGGCCACTAGCTGCAAATGGGGAAACCATGTCCAAGCCATGTGATTAATGCCAAGCAGACGTTTTTCTGGTTTTTCCAGCTTCAGTGCCAATTGGTACCAGTTAATCGCTTTCTCATAATCATGGTTTTCCTGAAAATAATAAGCGATACGGCATACGTAATCAGCACGCGGTATATCATAGTTGAATGTTTTTATAAGAGAAAGCAGCTCCTGCTCTTTATTGCCAAGCTCATGATGACAATGAGCCATTCGATCACAAGCTAGCAATTGATCTTCAAAGTAGCTTGCGCGATTAGAAATAATAGCTTCATAAATCTCAATTGCCTTTTCAAAATAATCATTAGCGGTTAACTCCATTGCATAATGCAGCAATTGCCGATTGGAGAGAACGGCTCCTTTCGCAAGCATTCTTCCATAAATACGCAAATTTCGTTCCGAGTTTGTATGGACGCGCCCGTGACTCACAGCAATATCAGAGAAGATCACATGTCCCTCAACTGCCAAATATTCATGCACGGGATCATGCCACTGAAATTGCTTGGAACGCTTCACCAGCCGGTTTCTTTGAATGACAGCTGTAGGCTGTCCAAGAGGATCGAATCCAACATAATAATCCATGCTGACGGAGTCCACAGTTGGATCTATCGTTTGTTTAAGAAAGCTGAGCTTCGTTCTATCGTTTTCTTGAAGCCAATCGTCTGCATCGAGCCATAAAATATAATCTTGAGTAGCATGATTGAAAGAAAAATTTCTCGCAGCCGAAAAATCGTCATTCCAATCCATATGAAAGATTCGACTTGTGTAGTTAGCTGCAATTTCCTTTGTCTTATCTGTTGATCCCGTATCTACAATTATGATCTCTTCAACTAGGTCTTTGACGGAGTTTAAGCATTTTTCCAGTACTTGCTCCTCGTTTTTTACAATCATGCATAAACTAATCGTAATCATTGCTTCACACCTCCATAACCTATTCTCTAAGCAGTATATGGAGCCATAACTTGTGGTGTTTGGACAAATATACAAACAAAAAAAGGCCGGGAGCTCCTCCTTTTACGGAGAAATCCGGCCTTAATTGTTGATTGCATATGAACGTTAACTCTAGTATTGCTTTGGTGGAACCTCAGGCGGAATGTCCGGCTTGATCTCAGGTTCAACCTCCGGTTTAATTTCCGGGATCGTCTGCGGCTCAATTTCCGGAATAGGCTGGTCGGGCTTAATTACCGGCGAATCCGGGGGGATAATTTCCGGCTTCTGTCCTGGATTTGTCTCAGGAACCTCCTGCGGCTTGTTTTCATTATCTAACATGCTTCATCAGCTCCTTTCGCTTATAAGCATGTTTACCCCAAAACAGTCCTAAAATAACGTTCTTCGTATAATTTTTTTCTCGGACTCGTCGTTCCTTTTATACGTTGACGTAATCACGCCATAGAAGTTTTGGCTTCGAGTTGAGCAGCCGTTTAGC
>NZ_JBFTSN010000181.1:0-11864 GCF_056400045.1 Paenibacillus sp. 01L418 | reverse complement strand
TTCATATCCTGATCGGTCGTATAGACCATTGCTGGGTATGGATCATTCCAGGCTGATATAAAGCTGAATAATGCAAAGGTCGCGATGGYTGGCTTCAGCATCGGCATGACGACAACCCAAAACACCTTCCACTCGGATGCGCCATCCATGCGTGCTGCCTCCAGCAAGGCATCCGGGATTTGGCGCAAAAACTGCGTCATGAGAAACATCCCTATCGGAGCCGCCAAATACGGCAAAATCATCGCCCAATACGTATTGATCAAACCGATTTTGCTAATGAGCAAATATTGCGGAATTTGCACGACCATCGGCGAGAACATAATAGCAAGCACGACCATGTTGAATATAGCGCTGCGAAACGGCATATTGTGCTTCGCCAGCGGATACGCTGCCATAGCCGATACGAGAATGCCAAAGCCAACAATACAGGAGCTGATCAGCAAGCTGTTAAAAATAAACCTGGAGAACGGAACGCTTGTCGTTCCCGTTATGAGCAATAGATCGCGAAAATTAACTAATGTCGGATTGTTCACGAAAAATCGCGGCGGAAACAGGAACAGCTCGCTTGTTGGTTTAAAGGCTGTAGATACCATATAAACCAGAGGGGCAAGCATCAAGAGACCGAACAACGTTAGAAATAGATAAAGGAAAAATCCTCCCCAATCCTTCCTGCCTTTCACTGCGCCAGTCATATCGGTTCAGTCCTTTCCTAGCCATTTGAATATGAGACGGTTTAGTCCGATCATCATGACGAACAGCACAACAGCGATCGCCGCAGCGTAACCCATCTCAAACTTGATAAAGGCATAATCGAATAAATGTGTCAAAATCGTATGGCCTGCATAAAGCGGACTCGGCAATCCGACGAGCTGCACGCTGACATCAAACACGGTCAATGAGCTAACAACCTGAAGCACTGCGCCGAACAGCAGTTGCGGCTTTACGGATGGAACCGTTATATAAATAAGCTGCTRCCATCTGTACTTAATTCCGTCGATTTCCCCAGCCTCATAAAGATCCTTCGGTACGTTCTGAAGTCCGGCTAGGAAAGCCAAGAACCCTACCCCCATCGACATCCATAGCGAGACGATGATGATAACGGGTACGATCGAATTAATATTTTGCAAAAATAAATAAGGCTCGTCGATAATGCCCAGCTTTGATGCAAAATAGTTAAGCAAGCCTTTGCGGTCGCCCGCAAACAGGTAGAGCCATACGACCGACATCGCCGTAGCGCTCGTAATGGACGGCGTATAATAACAAAGCGTATAGAAGAAGCGGTATTTTTGCGGAATTTGACTGATGAGCCAAGCCAGCAAGAACGCCATTACATAGCCGACCGGCCCTGTAATGAACGCAAATTTCAACGTAATGCCAATCGCCTTAAGGAAAATATCGTCATCGACAAACAACAGCTTGTAATTGGAGAGACCAATAAACTTTGGCGCCTCCAGAATGTTGTAATAGGTAAAGCTGAGTACAACCGAAGTGACGACCGGTACGATCGTAAACAAGRTGAACAGGATAAGAAATGGAGCGAGAAACAGGTAGGAAACCCTGTTTCTCTTCATTTCATGCCACAGCAAGGACAATTTGCTCGGTTTGCGGAGGCGCTCCGCTGCCGGAGTGACCACGGTTGCCGCTGAATCAGTGTTCATTTTCACGGGCTGTCGCCTCCTTTGGAAGTTGCTTGACTGGAAGATGCAGGCGCATCATTTAAACCAAATTCCTCGCGCTTCTTGCGCAATTCCTTATCGATTTCCTTAACGCCTTCCTCCACCGCTTCACGCGGTATTTTGCCATTCAATACGATTTGGTTCCAAATATTCGCGATATGCCTGGTCGTGTAGTAACCGCCAATGACAACCTCGCGCTCCTTGAACCATTCCCACTGCTCGAGAATCGCGTTAATATCAGAGGACTGCCACGGCATCCGCTTCAGCGCCTCGATATTAGCGGTATTCCATCTTGCTTCTACGCCAAGCAGCGCTTCAAGCTCGGAGCCGAATCGTTCCTGCGTATCTGCACTCGTCCACCATTTCAGAAATTCCCATGATTGTTCTTTCATATCGGTATCTTTGAAAATCATGCCCGTTTGCGCGAGGCCGCCGGTTGAACGGTTGATTTGCCCGTCCTCCTGCTCGATGCCCGGCATCGGCTTCATCCCCCACCAGCCTGTAAGCTCCGGCGCTGCAGTAGATAGCAGCACGTAAGTAGAATAGTCCGCTACCCCGATTGGCATTTCGCCGGAACGGAAACGGTTATAGAAATCGGCTTGCTTCGAAATTTTGAAGTTCGTAAACAATCCTGCCCAAAGCTTAAATGCCTTCATCGCCTCTGGCGAATCAAGGTTCGAGTATTTACCGTCTTCACGGTAAAACTCGCTGTTTTGCTGGAACAGGAACGGCGCAAATTCATTAATCGCAAGCGCTGGATTATTCGGAGCATGCGGGTAGAAAAAGTCCATTCCGTTTTGCTGCAGGATCGGAATAAGATCCATAACTTCCTGCCAAGTGTCTGGAATTTCAGACTCGGAGATGCCCAGCTGCTGCATAATATCTTTGCGATAGAACAGCATGTTGAAGTTTTGATTTTCTGGCAACGCGTAGCTGCCGTTATTATATTTGTAAGGAATAAGTGCACCTGGCCTGAATCGAGCGGCTACTTCATCGTAATCGTCGTATTCCTCCAAGTTGACCAATCCATTGCGCACAGCATAATCAATTGGAATTTCACCCTCTACACCAAGCGCAACATCTGGCGCTAAACCCGCCGTGCTTGCCAGCAAGAGCACCTGCATCTGCTGAGCCGGAATCACGTTGACATTTACTTTGATGCCTGTTTCTGTGGTGAAATCCTCATCAATCATTTGCTTAATAATGTCGACCCAGTCGCGCCCTCTCGCTACCCAAACGTCCAGCACCTTCTCGTCTTCATACACGTTGCCGATACCGCCGTAGTTTTTCGTGAACGAGCTCGTAAAGTCGTAAATCATCGTACCCGTTCTAGCCAGCCAGCCTGCATCAGGCTTCGGCCATGCCGTATCTGGCGATTTAATGATGAGATAATCAAGCAGCAAACTCTGCTTGCTCAGCCCATTCACCCATGTCCCAAGCGATGCCTGCAAATCATTGAATTGCAGCATGCGTCCTGGAATGGAGGTTGTATCGTTAGACATGCTGAGCAGCACGTCGCGCGCTTCGTAAAGAGGACTTACTTCAGAGCTGCCCTTGTCAACGCCCAGCTCATAAAGTCCTTTGATCGTATCATCGAAGCTCTTGGCCATAAGCTGCAGGCGCGGTACGAGGTTTGCGATATTTTGCTCCAAGCGCCAGTCGCCATTCGGATCGGGGTTCGTACCCGTAACTTGAATAACCTCACGGCCGAGCAGTGACATTTTGCGTGTCGTATCTGTAACCGTCTCGAGCATTCGCCCAAGCGCACCAACCTGAACTTCCATTCGAATCGTATGCTTGCCCTTTTCTAGATAATAGAGATAGGGCTCATTGCTCTCGCTGTCGCCGCCGAACTTAGCAACTTGGAACTCCGCCTTATAAGGAAAAGAAATTTCATTCATTTCTTTAAATGGCAGCTTGCCATCAATCGTTACCGTCCGCTGTGTTGGCATTCCGTTAAGAAACCATTGCCCATAACGTGCTCCGATTTCGTACAGACCGCTTTCAGGCACCTCAATTCCCCATTCCGCCCACTGTCCGCCCGTTCGCCAGCTAGCGCCGCCGAACGTGTTAAGTACAATAGAATCTTTTTTGAATGGCTCTGTTAACGGCTCGCGATCCTCGATACGCTTCAGCGTCGGATCGGATTTTAAGGTCGACAGCTCGGCCTGCGCCTTAATAAGCTGTCCCGCTGTTTTCTTGTAGCCCTTCTGTTCATATGTGCTGGCAACCTCGGCGTAAGTTGGTATCTTTACCGGCGAGTAAATGTCAATTTTCCCAATTGCCGCAGGCTCCCTAACCGCCTGAAGGCGCAGCGTATGCTTGCCCTTTGTCAGATAGAAACGAAACGGCTCGTACGTTTTGCCTTCTGCATCACGGAATTCCCGGTATTGCCAACCGWATGTCTCTTCCCTGCGTGGATTGAATTCATTATTCTGATTGTCAAACCATGTTTTTCCGGCTTCCTTCCACATCCTTTGGAATTCCAGCTTCTTCGCTTGGAAAAACGGATATTTTCCGTCAATTTGCAAGCTGCGAACGACGGATGAGCGCTTGCCCTCCATCGCGTAATAGCTCATTCCCATTTGATAATAGCCATCCTGCGGCACTTCAAAGGAATAATCCGCCCAGCTGTCCTCATCTATAAGAGCCAAGGCTTGACCTGACTGGTCACCTAAGCCCGAGACGATTTGTGCTCCTGACTCGCTGATTCCCTCATAATTTGTAGAAGACAGCGTGATGCTGAAATCCGTCGTATCTGACGCTCCTTGTTCACTCCAGGTGTCTACATATTTATTAAAAGACGGCTCCAGCTTGCTGCTCGCGTCTTCACCTTCCAAAATTGACGATTGATCGATTCCAGCATCCAGCGCAATTCCAGCCATCGCATCATCGTTGTAGCCCCTTGAATTATTCCACCATAAAAAGAAGCAGACTAATGCGGCAATGACAACCAATGTTACTTTATACTTGCTTAGCCAATGAATCACCAAGGAGCACCCCCTTGCCATACTAGCGTAAACGGCTTGCGTCATTTTAAGGCGGCGCAGCTATCGTTTCGCGATAAATGTTAAAACGTTTCGTTGTGTTATCATGCCGAATCATCCTTCAATGAAGGATGATTCGGTTTTCTGGTAAAAGAAACAATATTATTGGGCGAGCTCTTTAATCAGTTTTTCCTTTTCGGCCTTCAGCTTGTTCTCAATGTTTTCTTGCGTTTGCTGAATGGCTGTTTTTGAATCAACGTTTTTATCAAGTGCGGCTAATACACCTTCAACCCATAAAGGCCATGCTAAACCGTCAAGACGAGTAAAACGTCTAATTGGAATGAGGCTGGCAAGCTCATTGTAGAACTTGTAATCCTCTTGGTCGCCGAGGTAAGGATTTGTATGTGACAGGTACCATTCTTGGCTTGTAATATGCTTGTAATCCGGTTGAACCGATTGTTCAATCCATAGTTTCCAAGCTGCTTCGGACGTTGTAATAAATTCTACGAATGCCCATGCTGCATCTTTATTGCTGCTTTGTGAAGGAATGACGAATGTCGATCCGCCCATACCAACGTTAAGTCCAAAAGGCATTGTTGTAGCTTTCCATTTGCCTTTTTGATCCGGGAAGTTGATTTCTAGATCACGTGCGCCGTAAGTTCCCGCTACGTACATCGGGGACTCGCCTTTTTTCACGCGCTGCTTGCCTTTATCACTGTAGATGCCGTCATGCGGAGCAATTTTCAATTGGTTAACTTGTTTTGAAATATCGAGGAATTTTACGAACTCATCCGTGTTGCGAACCCAGTTCATTTCGCTGTCGTAGTATCCAAGTGAATCGCCTAACCAGTGAACGGGTGAATCACGCCATTCCATGGAATACTTTCCGTTTGCTTTCAACGTTTGAGCTAGTGTGAAGAAGTTGTCTGGATCTTGAATGTATTCGCCAAGCTCGGCTGGATCAGATGGCAAGCCCAGCTCTTCAAAGATGTCTGCACGGTAGTAAGTTACAGCAGGTGTAACATCCCACGGCATACCTAACAATTTGCTGCCGTCAATGGACGACCAGCGGTTCCAGTTATACTCCGATACTAGGCTTTGATATTTGCCAGCATCATATTGCGGTTGAAGCAAATCCTCCAGTACATTTCCTGTGCTATAGCGTGTAAACTGGCCTTGCTCAACAAGCGCAACATCCGGCGCTCCTTTGCCAGCTGCCAAAGTCGTTTGCAGCTTATCGTGCAAATCTCCGAACGGTACAAAAATCGTTTTCAGCTTGATATTCGGATAAACTTCATTAAACGCCTTTTGAAGCGCAGCATCCTTCTCTTTGTTGTCAAGGAACGTCCAGAACGTTACTTCACCTGCAATCGACGGATCAATGGAGGACTTGGCAGCCCCGCCATCAGGCTCAGAATTATTAGCGGCCGGCTCATTTGTAGACGCTTCCTTATTGCCTTCCGTATTCGCAGGCTTATTCTCTTTTCCATTATTAACCGAGTTTTTACCTGCACCACTGGAGCATGCCGTTACGAGCATAATAAGAGCCAACATAAAAATGAAAGTGCTTGTTAACTTTTTCATTTAAAAAAGCCTCCTCCGTAATTTTGAATAAAGCGTTTACATTTTAACCCTTAAACGATATAGTCATTAATGCCTTGCTTGATTATGGTTCTTAGATGAGTAAACAGTGTTTAACACATTTGTTAATCAGAAGCATTTTTTTGCAGGCATCAAAAACGATTTCTATTTTTTGTTTCTCTTGCTGCTATGACTCCCTCTAGTTATCAGCATTGTAAAGCTTAAACAATTCCAGCTTGCTCTCACTGCTCAGCTTCTGTTTTGAATCAAACATAAGCAGTTCTTGACTTAACAGCCCAGTTTGCTTATATTCTAGTTAATTTATTAACCGTATAGCGCGAACCTATATTCATGCATTAAAACATATGTAAACTTGTTCAGCTCAAGCTTCACCCCCAAGAGAAATAACCATTATGTTAATCGATTAATGATTATGTTACATGATTTAGTTTAACACGTATTTTTACGTTTTCAAGTACTAAAATTCAATTCAAGCAAAATTTTCGTTCAACTTTTTCAATGCTGATTTGCATTTTTAGTTACAATCTGCTTAACACCCGCTGGATTGCCTCGTTTTTCATGTTTAAGCACAAAAAAAATCACCCATTTCTGAGTGATTAGCATTTATATAAATATTTAATGTTGATCATTTTTTCACTCTGCCTCAATGATAAATGGAACAATAAATGTTTTTCCTCCACGCTGAAATTGCCCCCACATTTTATATAAACCCGTTCAGGGAAACGAGTGGAGAATTCAGCGGTCGGCCCACTTCTGTTGTCATCCTTCGGATGGACATGCAGGTAACGGCTCCTATCCTCGCTCAAAATAACAACATGTCCGATAGCCCCTAAGTAAGGCTGTAAATCACTAATCGGTTCTTTCGTTTTTTCATCGCTTAACGTGAATATCAAATCTGTCTCTTGATCGGCTTTGAATGAGGAAATCTTCAAGGAGACAGCAATACCATCAACGATTTTTGTTAGGTTTTTATCCTTCTTCAGCGGCTCCTGAGCTTGTTTTGCTCCTGACACCTGTAGATGGGACGCAACCGTCATCTGCGGAGAACCTGTCGGAATAAAATCTGCGTACAGCTTATAGTTTCCACTCTTGTTGAAGGATGCAGCTACCTCGAACTTACCTTTCCCTTTATACTCAGGATGAATATGCATGAAGTCCTTCAAATCCTCGCTTACGAGAATGAGGTGCATGAGCTTCTCATGATTGACTTCATATTTTTCAATCGCCTTTCCCGCATGATCATAAAGAAACAACTCGATATTTGTTTCCTTCCCAGGACCAGGACGCACCGGCGAATAACGCCATTCCAGCTTAATATCGGCCGCTGACATTTGTTCTAAGCGGTTGTGGCCGCTATGATTTTCCGAAGTATCATGTTCCATCTCATCGCCTTGTGCATTAGCCGTATGACCACGATGTTCATCAGTGACAGCAACATTGCTCACAGCATGCTGGGAATGATCACTGACTGCCGGGCTTCCGCAGCCCGCCGCAAGCAAGCTAAGAATTATGATTCCCGCAGTTACTGTCCGCTTCCGATACTTTTTTGCATGCAAAGCCGATTTATTCATAACCATTCACCTCATGCTTTAAAATCTAATCTCATCCATTATTGCCCATCGACCTCAGCCTCAATCCTGCTAACGGACGATAGTATGCGTTATCCCAGTGCTTAGAATATTGTAATAAATAGTACCAAGTCATAGTACCTTGTTATATGATTATAGTAGATATTACCATCCGCTTAAGGAGAGGATCAGATGGATGATTTTAATGAGTATTTATTTACAACTAGAGAGAAATTGTTAAATGAAATATCATGCCTAGATGACGATGAATTCAATCGTACATTTGAAACTTCAATGTGGAGTATAGCTCAGGTTTGCCATCATTTATTGAAAACGGAAAACTTGTTTAGAAAGGCCATTATGTTCGGGCTTAAGCAAAAGATTTTAACCAAAACCGAACGTCAGCCTATTGAAATTGTGTTGGATAAGTCGGTGAAGTATCAAGCTCCCCAAATTTCAGAACCTGATTCAGGACCATTTCAAGTATCACAGATCATTCAATTATTAAGCGAATCAAGAATTAAATTAATGGATGTTCTTGGTAAGATTGAGGATAAATCTATTGTGGAGGAAATAGCAGTGAATCACCCGAGGTTTGGTAACTTACCTTTAGATCAATGGATCGAACTGCTATATTTGCATGAGCAGCGGCACACAGAGCAAATTAAAGATTTAAAAGCACTTCGTTAATATAAACGTATATTTATTGCTTTCATAATAAACGAAATCAGAACCAAAAAAAAGAGGGGCTGTATTCAGCCCCTACCTGCTTTATTTTATACGATGTCGTATCCTTGATCCTCGATCRCTGCTTTTACTGCCTCTATCGTAACCTTCGATTCGTCGAAATCGACTGTTACTTTCTTGTTTGCCAAATCTACCTTGCCTACCGCTCCTACATTTGCAACGGCCTTCTCAACCGAACTGACACAATGACCGCATGTCATGCCCTCTACCTTCAATACTGCGTTTGCCATCATTAAAATCCCCTCTCCGTCTATTATTTCATTAGTTTGTTAACGGTAATGAGCAATTCATCGATAACTTCACTTTCGCCTGCTTGAATACGTTCAATTACGCAGCTTCGCATATGTCCTTCAAGCAGCAGCTTGCCGACACTGTTCAAAGCGGATTGTGCTGCGGCAATCTGATTAAGCACGTCATCACAATACGTATCCTTCTCTATCATCGCCTTAATGCCCCTAATTTGTCCTTCAATTCGGTTCAAGCGCTTTGTTAAATTGTCCTTCATTTGTGAGGAGTGATGACTCTTACGCGGACCGTTTGGGTCGCAGCAGTCATCCGGTGGATGGGAATGCTCATGACTCCCATCGATTATTGCTTCATTGTCCATTTCGCATACCTCCATGGGGTATTACTTGATAAATTCATCATATCATACCCCTAAGGGGTATGTAAATACTCTTTTTAATAATGTAAATTTATTCCTTATATTACACTTTTATTCTTTTCTCTATTATGCTACGATCATCCTCGTGTTCATCCTAAACCACATCGAATCGGAGGAATATCAGTTAATGGATTATTATGCACATGTCAAATGGTTTACAGACATCATCGCGGAGAAACAACCGCTTGCCGCCATTCTTTCTCCTTTTTTTATGAAGCTGGCAATGATTATTACCGTTCTGCTCGCTGTGCTAACCAAGTTCCTTCCTGAGTTATCGAGCTCAAATTTGTCTACAAAAGTGGATCGTCAGCTCGTTAAGCTCCGGCGATATTCCTTACCCATCCTAAAGTACGGCACAGCTGCTGCTCTTCTCATTCAAGCAGCTTCCGGAACACGCTTCGCACTGGAATTTAAGCTTACAGACGGCTGGCAAACGATCCTAATGTGGACTGCAATCATATTACTGCTTATTCCGCGGCATTATGCAACAAAAATTGGTGCGCTTGTGATGCTCGTTCTATTCATTGAATCAGGCATTGAAGCAGGAATATTTCATATGCTTGATTATGGTTTTTATTTGGCCATTATCGGCGCCCTGCTGCTCGAGCGAACTAAACTATCCGAATGGGGATTCCCCCTTCTCTATTTGGGAACAGGCTTATCGCTTTGCTGGGTCGCCGTAGAAAAATGGATTTACCCGACAATGGCAGAAGATATTATTATTAAACATCACGTACCCACGTTTGGTTTTGATATCTCGCTATTTATCATCATGGCTGGTTTTATTGAGTTCGTCGTCGGTTATTTACTCGTAATCGGTATTTTGAACCGAATGTTGTCTGTGGTGCTAACCTTTATTTTCATTTCAGCAACGATGCTTTTTGGCATGAAAGAGCTGATTGGTCATTTTATGATTCACATCGTACTGCTTTTGTTTATTATCGAAGGCGCTTGCATCTATAAGAAACCGCTCTCCGTTTATCGCACGACCTTCACGCAAATGGTGTTTGTTCCGCTTAATTTTATTTTCGTACTAGCTACCTACCTCCTCCTGTATTACCGCTTCGCTTAACTCTTATTGGAATCATTCCGGAGCCCACTTTTTATTCGTGTTTGACACAGCCATAATATTACTTCTATATAGTTAGTAATAGACTCTATTGTGCAGAAAGGATGAATCGTTATTAAAACTATTATTAATTTCGCCCATCGCGGAGCAAGCGGTTATTGTCCCGAAAATACGCTCGCTGCATTCAAGAAAGCCATTGAGCTAGGTGCTACTGGCATCGAAATTGATGTTCAACTAACGAAGGACGACCAAATCGTTATCATTCATGATGAATCACTAATGCGGACAACCGGCTTGAACAGGCTTGTAAAGGATACAGCATACGAGGAGCTTATGTCACTCGATGCTGGCAGCTGGTTTGACCCCGCCTTCCAAGCCGAACGAGTCCCACTTTTAGAGCAGCTTCTTGAGCTTCTCCGTCATACGGATATCATTTTAAATATCGAGCTTAAAAACGGTATCATCCAGTATCCAGGTTTGGAGCAAAAGGTAATTGACATGGTCCGAGCCTTCGGAATGACTGATCGCATCATTCTATCCAGCTTCAATCATTATTCGCTCTTGCTCTGCAAGCAGCTGGCACCTGAAATTCGTACCGGCGTTCTGTATATGGAAGGGCTTTATCGTCCTTGGGAATATGCGGCGACGCTTCAGGCTGATGCACTGCATCCTTTCAAATACGCTGTAACGCCAGAATGGACAGCTACCGCCGCTGCACATGGCATTGCCTACCATCCGTTTACGGTTAACGATGCGGAAGAGATGGAGCGACTCCTTAACGCAGGTGTAGACGGAATCATTACGGATTATCCTGATCGATTGGCTGAGGTGCTATTAAGGAGAGGGGCATAAGCGGTATGAAAAAAACATGGCTGCTCGGGTTCGGTTTTTTTAGCATCAGCATTACATGGGCGCTTTACAACGCATTCGTCCCCTTTTTTCTCGATAAGTTTTTGACGAGTACGGCGCTGATTGGATTCATGATGACGATCGATAATTACTTTGCTCTTTTTTTGCAGCCATGGATTGGAAGCCGCAGTGATCGCACAAACACGCGCCTTGGCCGAAGAATGCCCTATTTGCTCATCGGCATGCCACTTGCAGCCTTGTTCGGTGCGCTCATCCCTTGGCACACAAGCTTGCTCACGCTCGTATTGTTTATGGTGCTTATGAATCTGTCGATGAGCCTGTACCGCTCCCCGACTGTCGCGCTTATGCCCGATATCACTCATGACAGCAAGCGTACAAAAGCAAATGGCATTATTAACTTCATGGGCGGGATCGGCTCCATTATCGCTTTCGCAGGAGGCTCGTTTCTATATGAGAAACATCACTCACTCCCTTTTCTAGTTGCATCCATTTTAACGCTCATTTGTTTAGTCATTCTCTTGAATAATATAAAAGAAAAACGTGATGCGCTCTCTTACTCGCCTGCTGAGAAGACAACAAAAATATCGTTCAAAGAACAATGGAACCGTCCTACGATCTTTTTACTTGGTGCAATTTTCTTCTGGTTTCTTTCCTATCAAGGGGTTGAAGCCTTCTTTACTC
>NZ_JBFTSN010000180.1:0-11891 GCF_056400045.1 Paenibacillus sp. 01L418 | reverse complement strand
GACTAACAAACAGCGCCAAGACCTCAAAAATGCGACACCTTCTCCGGAATATCAGGAGAAGGTGTCGCATTTTTGCTTATCGCTTTGGGGGCTCACAAAAACCTTAAGTTCTTCAGTGGCCTCCATATTGGGAGGCCTCTTTTTTAGCACTAATAGTGCTACTTCTGTTGCATGAATCCAGAAACAATAACATCTAACGGACGTGTAAGAAGAGAATATAAAATAGCAGCTTCCTCTTGGCGGTTCAGAACTTTCTTAGAAGCGTAATTGAAAACACCTTTCTCTGGCTCTTGAACCTCTGGTCCATAGATGCCGAGCTTAACGATCATCTTAACAGCTGGCAGCGCCCATTTATCAGTCTCACCGGAGAGCTTAACCGACTCAAACAACTCTGCTGGATACTGCTGAGAGAAAACGCGCCACATCATAACAGCCGCTTCTTGGCGAGTAATACTGCGATCCGGCTCAAACAGATTCGTTGTTGTACCTTTGACCAGGCCCAGCTCATACGCTTGCTGAACAAAAGCAGCGGCCGAATGGCCTTCCAAATCCGTAAATACAAGTTCTTCCGTACTGCTTCCTTTTAATCCGCTAATCTCCATAAGATGCTTAACAAATTGTCCCCGAGTGACTGATTGCTCAGCATTAAATTTCTCATCCTCAATATCGGAGTAGTGCCCTAATGTTTTCAGCGTATAAATTGCCTTCTCATAAGGGTGGTCTTTCGCAATATCAGCAAACAAGGTTGGCGCTTTATGTTTCATCCCATAGCCGAGCGGATTCAGATACGGCTCCTTAAAGTAAAGCACTTCATCGCCTGACCCTATCGCAAATGCCGTGAATTTACCCGTAAGGCTATCTACAAATAGATTTTTATCTWCTTGTTTAAGTGCACGCGGTCCAAGGAAAGCATCTGATATCATCAAGCTGCCTTTGCCATCWGCTTCTATTGATGTATTTAGTTGTGCAAGACGAAGGTCAGTATAAATGCCCGTGAATTTATTTAATGAATCACTCGTACTCGGCGTGAATGCGTCGAACTTGGCAGGTGCAGCATATGCCGGAAAAAACGAATGAATAAACGCCTGATAGAAGAAATCACGGAGAGGGCCTATTTTGTTGTAAGTAATGAATACTCCCGTCTTTTGTTCCGGAATAAGGAACATAAGCGAGCTAGTGCCCACAATATCTCCAAACTTGGCTATCACGGAAGAACTGCTTCCCGCCCCAGGAAGCTGAATAGGTGCCTCAAATCCATAAGTAGTGTTCGGCAGCAATGAATGAATCGAAGAGCGATACGTTTTCATCTGATCAAAGGTTACTTGCTTAAGAATGCTGCCGGATTCTGATGAACCGCCATTCRGGAAAGCAATCATAAACTTGCTTATGTCCTCAGCAGTAGAGAACATTCCCCCTTGCGGCATTACAGTAGGAGTAACTGCATATAGTTCATGTTTGCCGTTTGCAGCGTCGTACTCCGAAACTAGATTTTCTGTAAGTTTTTTATCAAGTAAAAAACGGCTTGAATCCATTTTCAGCGGCTTAAATATATTCTGTTCCATGTAATCGTTAAAAGGTAAACCGCTGACTTTTTGTACGATCAATCCAATCAGCATCGACGCAAAGTTATCGTACATGTAGGCGCTGCCCGGCTCCCGAACAACAGAAGGCATATGCCCCCGAACATAGTCTTCAATTTCAACTACTTTCCCGAAGTCGGTATGTATATCCTCTGGCTGCGGATCACGTATTTCAAAACCCGTCGTATGCGTAAGTAAATGCTCAATCGTAACCGGCTTGCCGAACGGGTTATCGAACTTCAAATCCTTCACATACTTGGTGAAATCGTCTTGAAGAGAAATATTCCCCTGCTCTACAAGCTGCATAACCGCGGCTGCCGTAAAGGTCTTGGACACTGACGCGATGCGAAACACGCTTGAAGCAGGGTCAATCGGCTTTTTTGTTTCCAGGTCTGCAAAGCCATATCCTCGCTGCGCTACCGTTTTCCCATCCTTCACAATAACGACAGAAGCTCCTACATATTGCGATTTGATTTGTTCCGTTGCAAAAAAATCGTTTAAAAAAGTTGTCGCATTTTCAACATTTAACGCTTTTGGAGCAGGCGCAGCACTCGGTTCCACGGGAGCCGCATAGACGGCTGGAGCCAGCAGGCTGACTGATAAAGCAGCAGTAAGAATCGTTTTGGTCCATAAAGAAGGCTTTCTAATACTAAATAGTCGTTTCAAACCAGCATCTTCTCCATTCGAATTCGTTTTTGACCGCCTATTAAATACGAATTTGGAAGATGATTAGTTTCAAAATTATCCCATAATAGATTGCTAAAAGGGGGCTTTAAGCAAGAAAAAAAATAGCGCCCAAGCACAAAAATCTGTGCTTGAAACGCTATTTTACATTCAATATTGCCGCTTTGATCAAGCCGGCTTCTCTGTTTGAACAGGGTCTTCCGCGTTTTCATCACGTTTCTTCCGCTTGCGGTTTCGCTTGGGCAAACGGCGATCAACGTTTTTTTTTAGGCCGTACAGCGCATATAGAAGCAGCGGTACAAACAAAATTTTGGATAAGTCATTTTTGAACAATAGACCTAATACGACAGATACAACAATAACAATAGGGACAACCCATACTGCGCTCTTAGGAATACCGACCTTTTTGAAATTCGGATATTTAATCGTACTAACCATAAGAATGGAAAGCACTACTGTGCTTGCAAGCAACACGGATACATAAATGTCATTTTGAAATAAAGCTAATGTCGCTAACACTCCGCCAGCCGCCGGTATCGGAAGACCGATAAAATAACCTGGCGCACTTGATATTACATTGAAACGAGCAAGCCGCAGTGCCCCGCAAATCGGGAACAATGCCGTTACGATCCAAGCCAAGGCTGGATTAAGATCTTGAAAAGCAACTACATACATAATAAATGCTGGAGCTACGCCAAACGAAATCACATCGGATAATGAGTCCAGCTCCTTACCGAATTCACTTTGAACGTTCAGCGCCCGAGCAACGCGTCCGTCAACACCATCAAGCAGCATGGCGATTAACACCATCATAGCCGCAGTATCTGGTTTTTCATTGAATACAAGAATGATGGCGATTACTCCTAGGAATAAGTTCCCCACCGTGAGAAGGCTCGGTATCGATTTTGTGATCATCTTTTCCACCTCTTCTCTACTATGCCCCAAAACCCTTAACGAATGTATCTCCACGTTATAGGACCACATTCAATCCATTGTATGGGATTTAAATTTGCCTGTCAATGAACATCTGCTCTTGTATCCGCTTTAGACCTTCCTTAATCGCACGTGCCCGCACCTCGCCAATACCTTCAACCTCATCCAATTCTTCAATTGTCGCCATCAGAATATGAGGCAATCGACCGAAGTTTTCAATCAAATTGTTCATAATAATGAGCGGCAATCTTGGAATTTTATTCAGCAGTCGATAACCGCGCGGTGACACGGATTCATCGTTCATGTTGCTCGTATGTGGATAACCGATCAAACGGATGATTGGCGGCGCATCCAGCAGCTCATCCGAGCTCAGCTTCTTCAGGCCTGCCCGAATTTCTCGTATTTTCTCATCCGAATTTTCTTTGGCATAATCCTTAAGTAAGTACCATGCATCCTCTTCAACTCCGCCAACGAGCTCATCCATTTGCATGCTGATGAGCCGTCCTTCCGTTCCAAGCTCATTTACATAACGCTTGATCTCCATCTTGATGCGCAGCACCATTTCAACACGTTGAATAACATGCGCTACTTCCTGAAGTGTAACGAGCTCTTCGAATTCAAGAGCTGAAAGATTCGTAAAGGATTGGCTAAGCACCGCTTTATATTTCTCGAGCGTTTGAATCGCTTGATTGGCCTTCGTCAAAATAACACCCATGTCCTTCAGCGAATAACGCAGATTGCCTTGATACAAAGTAATAATATTACGGCGCTGCGAGATGGATACAACAAGCTTGCCTGTCTGCTTTGCAACCCGCTCAGCTGTACGGTGCCGAATTCCCGTTTCGATCGACGGAATGGAGCTATTCGGTATAAGCTGCGTATTCGCATACAAAATTCGGCGCATATCCTCGCTCAAAATAATAGCTCCGTCCATTTTTGCAAGCTCATACAAATAGTTAGGCGAGAAATCGCAATTAATGGAGAAACCTCCGTCTACGACTTCCATTACTTCCGGGCTGTAGCCAACAACCAGCAACGCCCCCGTTTTCGCCCGAAGCACATTTTCAAGCCCATCCCGAAAAGGGGTGCCTGGTGCGACTAATTGCAATAATTGATTCATAATTTCAAGCTGTGTAGGTTCCTTCATCATCTGCCCCCCTATCCAAGCGCTGCCTTAAGTGCTTCCGACACTGTAGATACGCCAATAATTTCTATGCCTGCGGGTGGTTTCCACCCTTTTAAACTTTTCTCTGGCATTATGACACGTTTAAAACCTAGTTTCTCTGCTTCCTTCACCCTTTGCTCAGCACGCGATACCGCACGCACTTCTCCCGTCAATCCTACCTCACCAAATATAACGTCATACGGCTTCGTTGGCGCATCGCGAAAACTGGAGGCTATGCTGACCGCCGCTGCTAGATCGACTGYCGGCTCATCAAGCTTAACTCCGCCAGCTACGTTCAAGTAAGCATCCTGTGTTTGTAGAAACATGCCGTTCCGCTTCTCCAACACTGCGATAATGAGCGCCATTCGGTTATGGTCGATACCCGTTGACATTCTGCGCGGAGATGGAAAATTAGTTGTGGCCACAAGCGCCTGAAGCTCAACAAGCACAGGCCTGGTGCCTTCCATGCTTGCAACTACGGTTGACCCTGATACACCAAGCGGCCGCTCAGATAAAAACAGCTCAGAAGGATTCGAAACCTCTCGCAGTCCATCCTCGCCCATCTCGAAAATGCCAATCTCGTTCGTCGAGCCAAAGCGGTTTTTGACTGCCCTTAAAATTCTGTACGTATGATGGCGCTCCCCTTCAAAATAAAGAACACAATCCACCATATGCTCTAAAAGCCTTGGCCCCGCAATCGCGCCTTCCTTCGTAACATGGCCGACGAGCACCGTCGCAATTCCTTTAATTTTGGCCACTCGCATAAAGTGTGCCGTGCATTCTCGTACCTGCGATACACTTCCGGGAGCCGATTGAACATTTGGATCGTAGACGGTTTGAATGGAGTCAATAACGAGAAAATCCGGCTGGACTGATTCTATGGCATCGTTAATTTGCTCCATATTGGTTTCGCATAGTACATAAAGCGATTCCGTCAGCGCACCAAGTCGATCTGCCCTTAGCCTTGTTTGCCGCACGGACTCCTCCCCAGAAATATAGAGCACTTTCAATCCTTTCACCGCGAGCGCATGAGACGTTTGCAGCAACAGCGTTGATTTTCCGATTCCGGGATCTCCGCCGACAAGAATTAGCGAGCCTGGAACAACACCTCCGCCGAGCACTCGATTAAGCTCAAGCATCCTTGTTTCTATACGAGGCTCTTGCCCACTTTCTATATGTATGATGGACTGCGGCTTTTCTTTCGCATGAAACGACGACAATCCGACGCCCTTCGTTTTCACAACGGTTTCTTTCTCTTCCACCATCGAATTCCAAGCGTGGCAACCGGGACATTTCCCCAGCCATTTTGGCGATTCTGTTCCACATTCCGTACAAACAAATTTTGATTTAATTTTGGCCATTCTGTACTCCTTAAACGTTATGAACCAGCGTAAATGAATGATGCCAGCCCTAGCGATTGTGCTTAAAATCACACTACATAAAGTTTACCATTTTATCCTCCATGTATAAACCCACATTGTTAATGAAAAAAGGAGATAACCCACTTATTATTCGTTTCCCACAGCTAAGCTTATCCATTTCACGTCTTTTCATTGTTATCCACAGAATTACGAACAAGTTATCAACATTATCCACAACTCATCAACATATCCCCAAAGGCTTTTTCTATAAATACAACATAAAAAACGCCCTCGTTATCCACAGTGGATAAGAGAGCGAAAGATTAGTCACAACGCAGCATATTTATTAGAGCACCAAGTTATAAATAAATAGAATTAATGCTGCTTAAGCTCAATTCCAGCTTGCCGAGCAACTAACACACGATGCGTTGTCAATTGTGAGCCGAGCATCACGCTTTCCGTTTGCTGGCCTGCCTCACCCTGTTGTCCCCCGCCTCTATGAGCATGTGCTTGCCGAAAAGAATCACTGTTCACCCAGCCCTCAAAGGAAGCTTTGGTTTCCCAAGTCGTGCTTACTTTAAGCTCATCATATTCTTCTAAGCCTTCCGTTAACAACACTTCCATGCGCACAAAACCAGGAGATAAATCTATGCCTTTGGAGTTTTGAAATCTACTCGCCACCGTCTCCCCGTGGCCTTTTTTTACTTTTATCGTATTGGTGACAACTATCATCGTTGTTCCTCCATTCTATGTAACGCTATAGTCTTATTATACGATAATGATTATCATTGTCAATTTATTGTATTAATAAAAACTGTCCCGCAAGCAGCTATTCTGATTGCGGGACAGTTTACTATCATGCTTATTTTGTCGTGGATTCTTCTGGCTCTTGTTCGGAAATCGATTTGGTAACGGTTAGACCGCCATCCTTCTCATCGATTGTGAACGTATCGCCTTTTTGGATTTTACCCATCAACAAATCTTCGGACAAACGGTCTTCGATATGTTTTTGGATTGCCCGGCGAAGCGGACGAGCTCCATATTGTGGATCGTAGCCTTCCTTCGCAAGGAAAGTTTTTGCTGCATCCGTCAAGATGAAGTCAACTTCCTGCTCACGCAGACGCTTGCGCAGCTCATCCGACATGAGTGTAACGATTTGAGCAATATGCTCCTCGCCAAGCGAATGGAACACGATGCTTTCATCGATACGGTTCAAGAACTCCGGACGGAAGCTTTTCTTAAGCTCGCCAAGCACTTTATCCTTCATTTGCTGGAAGTCGCGTCCCGCATCCTGTACGGCTGTGAAACCGAGCGAGGAATTACGCTTGATTTGATCCGCTCCAACGTTAGAAGTCATAATAATCAGTGTGTTGCGGAAATCGACAACGCGGCCTTTGGAATCAGTCAAGCGACCATCCTCCAGCACCTGAAGCAATATGTTAAATACTTCAGGGTGAGCTTTCTCAATTTCATCTAGTAACACAACGGAATATGGCTTGCGGCGAACTTTCTCGGTTAACTGTCCGCCTTCTTCATAACCTACATAACCAGGAGGCGCTCCGACTAGACGGGATGTCGAATGTTTCTCCATATATTCCGACATGTCGATACGGATAACCGCATTTTCATCTCCGAACATCGCTTCTGCAAGTGCTCTGGCGAGCTCCGTTTTACCAACACCCGTTGGACCTAAGAAAATGAATGAACCAATTGGACGCTTCGGATCTTTCAAGCCGGCACGCGCACGACGAATCGCTCTGGATACCGACTTCACGGCATCATCTTGTCCAATGATGCGATCGTGAAGAATATCTTCCATTTTCAGAAGTCGTTCCGTCTCTTCTTCAGCCAGCTTGCTAACAGGAATACCCGTCCAGCTAGCTACAACCTGAGCAATATCCTCTGGTGTCACTTCAGAATCAGTACGGCCTTGTTTTTCTTTCCACTGGTTTTTGGTAATATCAAGCTCTTCGCGAATTTTTTGCTCCGTATCGCGAAGTGCTGCCGCTTTCTCGAATTCTTGGCTTTGAACCGCTGCATCCTTCTCCTTGCGGATATCTTCCAAACGGTTTTCAAGCTGCTTCAAGTTTGGCGGTACAGTGTAAGAATGCAAGCGTACCTTTGAACCGGCTTCATCGATAAGGTCAATCGCTTTATCTGGCAAGAACCGATCCGGAATGTAACGATCCGATAATTTAACTGCTTGCACGATAGCTTCATCCGTAATTTTCACACGGTGATGAGCTTCATAACGATCGCGTAAGCCGTATAAAATTTGAATCGCTTCTTCTGGAGATGGCTGATCTACCGTTATAGGTTGGAAACGACGTTCAAGCGCAGCATCTTTTTCAATATATTTGCGGTATTCATCAAGAGTAGTTGCACCGATACATTGTAGTTCACCACGTGCTAATGCAGGTTTCAAAATATTAGATGCATCGATTGCACCTTCTGCTCCGCCTGCGCCAATCAACGTATGAAGCTCATCGATGAATAGAATAATATTGCCCGCTTGGCGGATCTCATCCATGATTTTCTTCAACCGATCTTCAAACTCACCACGGTACTTTGTACCTGCAACTACGGAGCCCATATCCAGCGTCATGACACGCTTATCACGCAAAGTTTCGGGAATTTCATTCTCGATAATCTTCTGCGCAAGACCTTCGGCAATTGCTGTTTTACCGACGCCTGGTTCCCCGATTAGTACTGGATTGTTCTTCGTACGGCGGCTAAGCACTTGAATTACACGCTCAATTTCTTTGCTTCGGCCGATTACAGGATCCAGATTTCCTTCCTTCGCATAAGCAGTTAAATCTCTTGCAAGTCCATCGAGCGTAGGCGTGCTAACATTCGCTGGTGAACCGTGATTGCTTGAGACAGCTTCACTGCTGCCAAGAAGCTGAAGGACTTGTTGACGAGCCTTATTTAGGCTAATGCCAAGATTGTTGAGCACACGTGCCGCAACGCCTTCTCCTTCACGGATGAGACCAAGCAAAATATGCTCTGTGCCAACGTACGTATGTCCAAGCTTTCTTGCTTCATCCATCGAAAGCTCAATTACTTTTTTTGCGCGTGGCGTATAGGCAATGTTGTTAGGCTGCTCTTGACCGCGACCGATCAACGCCTCAACTTCATCTTGAATCTTTTCAAGCCCAAGTCCTAGTCCAATCAATGCTTTAGCCGCTATTCCTTCCCCTTCGCGAATAAGGCCTAGCAAAATATGCTCCGTACCAATATTGTTATGTCCGAGACGAACCGCTTCTTCTTGCGCCAATGCAAGCACCTTCTGTGCTCGCTCCGTGAATCTTCCAAACATCATATTTACGCACCCCCATGGCCTTTTTCACCACGCAATTGCTTGCGTATGAGTTCTGCTCTCCTGAAATCTCTCTGCTCTGGACTCATCTTCTCATCGAAGGTTTGTTGCAAAAATCCAGGCTGAGTCATGACCAAAAGTTCATTCAACACTTGTGGCGTTACATCTGATAAAATGCCAAGGTCTGCACCAAGCCGCACATCTGACAACCGCTGCGCAGCTTCCTTGGAATCCATAATTGAAGCATATGCTAAAATACCGTATGAGCGCTTCACGCGGTCCTCTGTCCTCAGCCGCGACTCATGCATAAGACGTTTGCGAGCCGCTTTCTCATGCTCGATGATTTGTCTTGCAACACCATAAAGATTTTCAATAATTTCATTCTCGGATTGCCCGAGCGTAATTTGGTTAGACACCTGAAATAAATTCCCAAGCGCTTCACTGCCTTCGCCGTACAAGCCTCTTACTGCCAAGCCTACCTGTGTAACAGCTGACAATATCCGATTGATTTGAGACGTTAAAACGAGTGCCGGCAAATGCATCATAACGGATGCCCTGATGCCTGTGCCCACATTCGTTGGACATGTCGTCAAATAACCGCGTTTCTCATCAAATGCATAATCAGCCGACTCTTCAAAAATATCGTCAATTCCGCTGGCCAATGCCCATGCCTCCTGGATTTGGAAACCTGGATACAGACATTGAATGCGCAAATGATCTTCTTCGTTAATCATTATGCTAACAGATTCATTATCGCTTAAAATAACGGCCCCGCATCGCGATTCGTTCGCTAAATTGGGACTGATTAAATGCTTTTCAACAAGCACCCTTTTATCAAGCTCGCTTAAATCTGACAAAACAATGGTCTCAAATGATCCAATTGACTGCAGCTTGCCGCTTTGGCTAACTTCAGTCAGCTGATCCATGACATCCTTAGATTGCTGATTTGTTGCAAGTAATGGAAAAGGCTGATGACGTAAATTCCGGGCTACTCGCACTCTGCTGCTAATGACAATTTCAGATTCAGGACCCGCGTCCTTCATCCATTCGCTGAGTGCATGCTGTGAGAATCGATGCTTAGTCAAGAGGTTCCTTCACTCCTTCTATGCCAGCCTACAGGTCTGCCATTTTGCGCTCTAATTCACGTATTCGATCACGCAGCTCAGCCGCGCTTTCAAATTCCTCTTGATCAATCTTCTCTTGCAGATCCCGCCTCAGCTGTTCAATCTCGCGCTTGCACTGGATTTGCCCGCCTGAGCGCTTAGGGATTTTACCGCTGTGTACGGTGCTGCTGTGAATACGTTTGAGAAGTGGATCAAGCTTACCTTCGAACGACTGATAACAAGAGCTGCAGCCGAATCGACCGATTTTGCTAAACTGTGTATAGGTCAGTCCACATTCCTCGCAGCGCAGCGCTGGCTGCTTAATGCCGGTAATCGTCGACCCGCCAAGCTGTTCGAAATCAAGAAGTCCCGATAGTAAGCTATGAATAGAAAAGCTATTCGGCGCGCCTGGAATGCCTTCGCCTTTCTCACGAGCACAGCTTTCACAAATATGAAATTCGGTCTTCTCGCCATTAATGATTTTTGTGAAATGAAGCGTAGCCGGTTTTTTACCGCAATCTTGGCAAAACAAGCCTGATCCCTCCTCCCGGTATAAACGGTTTGTCATTACTTAACCAGCAATGAGATAAGCATGGACCTTAACAACCTTGCCCGAATTTCATCCCTTAGCGGCAGCTTCAGTGCAATGGTATCGCGATGCACAGCCGCACGGAGTAGATTTCCCTCGCGCTTAGAGATAAGTCTTGCTTCCTCAAGCTGATAAATAAGCCCTTCCGCTGCACCTTGATCGACACATTCTCCAACCGTTTCTTCGATATGGAATTGAATCGCCTTTAATGCAGGAAGCTCAATCCGTTGTATTCGGATATAGCCTCCGCCGCCGCGCTTACTTTCAACCATGTATCCTTTCTCCATGGTAAATCGAGTACTAATTACATAGTTGATTTGCGACGGTACACAAGAAAATTTGTCAGCCAGGTCATTGCGTTGAATTTCTACTGCGCCCTCTGGACTTTCTTGAAGCATAAGCTTCAAGTACTGTTCGATGAGATCGGAAATGTTACGCAAACCACCAACCTCCCTGAGAAATAACCAATAAAACTAAAGTTGAAACATAGGTATTAATGAGGTCTTGCAATCAAATCAGAATATACACCGAATATTCGGACAACTGACTTTGACTTTCTTTGACCTTGATTTTATTATATGCAATTTCAGCAAAAGGTCAAGTGCTCGGTAAAATTGATTTTCCATTAGCTTGGTACGCTTGCATGCTGTTTATACATAGCCGGATTCATTTATATGATTAACGCTCATTTTCTGCATGCAAAAACAACAAAAAACCTATCGCATATTATGCGATAGGTCTCTCGTGCTTGGCGACGTCCTACTCTCCCAAGACCCTGCGGTCTAAGTACCATCGGCGCTGAAGGGCTTAACGGTCGTGTTCGGTATGGGAACGCGTGGTTCACCTCCGCCATCGCCACCAAACTGGATTTTTCGTTGAAATGCAGTCCTGAGTCTCCTCAGAAAAGATCCAACCAAAGTCCTTCAAGGTGTTTACGCCCTGAAAACTGGATACGAAAGATTAGGCTTGCTGAAGCCTTTATGCTGCTGTCTACTGGATGTATGGGTCACAGTAAACGTGTTTAGGATAAGCCCTCGACCGATTAGTATTCGTCAGCTACACACATTGCTGTGCTTCCACCCCGAACCTATCAACCTCGTCGTCTTCAAGGGGTCTTACATACTGGGAAATCTCATCTTGAGGGGGGCTTCACGCTT
>NZ_JBFTSN010000179.1:0-11900 GCF_056400045.1 Paenibacillus sp. 01L418 | reverse complement strand
CAACACTTTAGCTCTTAGGTGTCTTGAAGTGGATTGTTTTGAGAAGCCATAGCAGCAGCTTGTGCTTGTTGTAGTAATTGTTGTGCTGCTTGAATATCTTGTTGTTCTTGTTTCACTTGTTGTTGAGCCTGCAAAACATGTTGAATTTCCGTTTGCAGGAGCTGTTCCGCTTCTAGTAATTCTTGACTCTCTACTTGCATCAATTGATGCGCCACCTGAACCTCTTGCTGTGCTTGCTGCAATTGTTGATTTTCTAGAAAATCAGCAGCATCCTTTTTCACGCTCATTGAATAAACCTCCAATAATTATTGTTATAGTCCTTTATTGCCCAATAATTATAGTGCTCATATTTACATTTTTTATGCTGAAAATGATTTCGGTTTAGGTAATACCTGTCTTTAATAAGGACCAGTACATTGATTTATAAAATTAATCTAAGGATGTGATCACTCATGGACTCAGGTCTCTTGATCATATTCAGAGTTACTGTTGTTACTCTTAATTGGAACTGTAATTACTAAAATGATATTAAACAAACAATTACCTAGCAATAACTACACGCCTTTTAATTACATAATGGCTCAATCACCTGTGGAGTTTTAATAAGAAAAGCAAGAAAAAATAGTGAACGATACTTATGGTGATGATTAAGGTTAGTTCTTCAATACCCGATAATGTAGTAACCGTCAGCAAAAAATCTTCGTTACGCAACCAAAACAAAGAGGGCTTGCTCAGAAGTAGATCTATCTACGTTTGGAACAGCCCTTACTTTGTTTGGTTGATTTGTTTGGTTGATAAGGCTTTTCTTTGATTTCACTGCTTCCAACAATGCTCTCTCCTACTAGACCTATAGCTAACGAACCTAGCAGCTCTTATTTAACCCATTTATAAGGGATTAAAATTTTAACGAACTCCCGAGACGTTATTTCGAGAAAAATAACGCTTAACACCCTCTTTAGCAAGCTATAACGTCTGTACAGTTCGTTAAAACTTCAGAAAGGCAGTTTTATGCTTAATAAGCAGTATACAGTTCGTTAGAGATAGATGTGAGCTTAGGAAGTTATGCGATTTCGGTGAGATCAGTGAGACGAATGAGCGAAATGAATCCGAACGTGATTGCCGTCAGGTTTGGATAAAAGGGTTAGATAAAGAATAACCAACGGTGCAGGCAGAGTTCAGTTCCTGCTTCGCAGTTTGCAAAAGTAAATCTAAGACTGATGCGGCCTTCGCTTGCACATATTCCACTTATACAAGCAGCTATATACCACAATAGGAAATAGCGGTGCAGGCATAACCGCCAGCACCGCTATTTTTTAATGTTATCCAGCTTTTTTGTTCAAATCAAGCTATGGCAACAGCGAACATAACTACTTATGAAACGTCCTCTTTTCATTTATTGTTGAACATTAAACAACTGTTCAACTTTTTTAATTGCTTTATTCAGCAAAATAGAAATTAAATTGGAGGAGTAGCCAAATAAAAATAACATCACGTTTGTACTGCTCAAATCCAAGTTTTGAGTCTCGCCTGGCGTAAATAGTACTCCTAAAAACAACACAGGTATAAACATCGCTACGAGTATTCTAGTCATGCTTTTACTGTAAACGACCATGGAATCCGTTATGAAGTATAATAGCGCACCCATAACGCTAACGAGAAAATATTTTAAATAATTTGTTACATAAACATTTATATTTTGCATAGGATCAGCACTATTATAGGAATCGATAAATACAAAAAGACCCGAGTATATTAGTATACAGAAAACTAATAATATGTAGGTTACATTTAAGTTTAAACGTGTAGATAAGCTGCCGTATGCTAGGTTTTTCCCACTTTTGTGATCTGCTAAAATAATGTCCATTTTATCAAGATTGAATTTAAACAAGGTTAGTTTTCGTTCTAGCTTTGCAGAATCCGTTTCTTTAATCTTATCAAACTCCTCGTACAGCGATTGGCATTTACTTATGATCAAGATGCCAATATTATCGTACTCTTTTGCTCTCTCCGATATTAAATTAATTCTTTCCGCAAGTGATTCCTTTGTAATTCTCAATCTTTATCCCCCTGTATCTACTGTAGATCTCATCGGTTTTTAAAAATAGTATGTTATACCCAATTTATTACTTATATGCATGTCAAACGAATCGAATAATGATACAGGGCTTTAGCCCACTCCATGCACTAAGCATCTGCATATGATGGGTTAGAACCTATATTTAAGGAGTGGATAATTTGTATCAACCAAGCAACGTCAGTCCAGTTCAGAGTAATCCTGTTCAAATCCAAACCGTATCGGCCATTGATCCTTATGTAGTAGAAGCCCTCATGCGCTTAACTGGTCGCTGCGTATTACTCGAAACAACGAGGGGAGCAATCGAAGGATCTATCATTGACGTAAAACCAGACCATGTGCTCCTGCAATTACACAGCCGTCAGGCTTGCGTTCGAATCGCTGAAATTGTATGGACAATGCCATTATAAATCGAACAAAAGGGGTGCTCCCCTAGTAGGCAAACCTACTTGGCGAGCACCCCTTTTTCTTATGAATGCTGTTACTTTATTTTGTTAGACTGTGCATCGAGCATTCTCAAAAAAACCTATAATCATCCACTATTCAAATGGTATAATCCCAATAATTAGGTAAAGAAGGTGATGCTCCTGTTTTTCTCCAGCGAATTCAATCCATGGACGGCTTTGCTTCATTTATTCATTTCGTTGTTTGATACTACGCTAGCAAAATATCTTTTCTTCGGGCTCATGCTCCTTGTATTTGTATTACTCTCCTTAAAGAAACGATCCTATGGAGAAGAATCTCCCAAGATGAAAGAAGCAGAACAGGTCGCAGAGAAAATTACAAAATATACAGGTCGACTATTAATGTTTGGCGCAGCAGCATTTGTTGTATTTCAATTAACAAGGATATACATTATTGATTAGCTCGTGCAACAGCTTTAGCTGCTCCAAACTGCAGGCGATATATAACGATTGCAACAACAATTACAATACTTAGTACAACAAAAATATTACTGTACACATACGCTGTTGGATTCGTCACAACCGGATTTAAGTGAAAGGAAGATGAACCTTTATCAAGCAATTTGCCAATTAAGCTCATCGCAATGGCACCAGAGATAAAGTTGATCATCGACAACAATCCCATGCCTACACCCGTCTCTTCTTTCGGTAACGTCCGAGATATCGTATTCGACATCGCAATTTGCATGAAGGTTTGTCCAACATTGCCCGCTATGAGAATGAGCGCTATCACGTACGGAGACACTCCAATAAATGTAGATAAAAGCACGAAGCATGAGAAAATTAACAAAGCTGCGATAGAAACGAGTGTAAAGTTGCCGCGTTCGTCAGCCAATTTGCCGCCCCTGCGTCCCATGATTGCGGAAGCAATCGCTGCTGGAAACAGGACAAAACCAATGCTGCTAGGCGATAAATGATTTAATGCTGTTAAAAATTGCGGTGACATAAATGTTAAACTAAAGCTCATCGCTGTCGTTATGAAAGCTATAAACAACCCTATAGAGTAATTTTTGTTGCGGAATAGCCTTGGCTGAATAAAGGGATTATCCGTAGTTCTTATTCGGATAATAAAGAAAACGAGCAGTACAATCCCTGCTGCGAAGAGTAAGCCGCTGCTCTGCGTAATCGCAAGCAAGAAGAGCGCAACCGCCGCAGCAAGCAAGCCACCGCCAATAAAATCTATTTTCCCCGCAGTGCCTTTCGAATGATCCAAATATTTACGAAAGAAAGGAAGTGTGAGTAACGGAAGCAGCGATATGACAAACAAGAGCCTCCAGTTTCCTACACTTGTAATTAATCCTGCTACTACTGGCCCCATAGCACTTCCTAATGCAAGCCCAATTGCTGAGGTTCCTAGTGCCCTCCCCCTGTTTTCAGGCGAGAAATATCGAATGGGTATAATCATAGCCGTAGCTGGAAGCACCGAGGCGCCAGCTGCTTGCAGAATGCGACCGGCAATAATCATCCAATACTCGGTAGCAAGCAAGCCGATGAGCGAGCCGAGAGCAAACACGATTAGTCCATACGTCAGCAAATCCTTTAAACGATATTTGTCCGCTAGTTTTCCAAACACGATTGATCCAATCGCATATAACACCATATACGACGTCATAATCCAGCTCACTTGTGAAGGAATCAGATTAAACTCCTCACCGATTGCCGGAAGAGCCACATTAAACATCGTGCCGTTCATTACTGAGAATATTAAAGTAACAACGAGTACTCGCAGCAGCTTGTCCCCATTTTTAAATTCCGAACCAACCATACCATTCCCTCCAATAATTATCATTTTGATCCTATTAAAAATTGCCCTTCATTTTAGTGAGTATCCTCACTATAATATATTACTGAGGATACACACTAATATGAGAGGTGTCAAGATATGAAATACTGATATAGCTGGTATTAGCTAATAACGTATGCGAAGTTTTGCAACTTGAAAACAATCAGCTAAAATAGAAAATAAACAGCTCGGCGATACCGATTATACGTCGAACAAGGAGGCACTTATGTTTACGCACTCGGACAATCCCGTACCTATAGACATCATTCATGTATTAATGAGGACAACACACTATATTCAAAGAGAATTTGAAACACAATTATCCGCGCTTAACATGCCTTATCAAATTACCGGCCCAAGGCTGCGCCTTCTATCTGTCGTCTACAAAGCCGGGAAAATTCGCATGAATGAACTAGCCTCTGAACTAGGCATTAAAGCGCGTACCGTTACTGATTTTGTTGATGCTCTGGAACGGGATAAACTTCTTATCCGAATCCCCGATCCGACTGATCGTCGAGCTACGCTGTTGGAGCTCACAGAACTCGCGCAAGCCAATATAAGTCAAGTTCTAGCATTTCAATCGGAAATTGCAGAGCAATTATTAAGCAACTTCTCCACTGAGCAGCGTCAACAATTTTTTGACCTTTTATTGCAGCTCATTGAAAATAAGGATATCTCTAATCCTTCTGCACACGTTTTAAAATAAAGCGTATCCCATATGCTGAATTCCTAATAAATCACCAAATTCTCCATCACAAAAGGCTCTCATAGGCTAGTGACATATATATAATGTCTCTATGACAAACACCCAATCAAAAAGAAAAAGTGGAGCATAACCTATAGAATCTTCAATTCAAAGGAGGTGCTATGAAAAATGTCCGGTCACGTTGGCGGTGCTTTCACTAACACTGGTACGATTCTGGTCCTTTTCATCTTGTTGGTTATTATCGCTTGCACTTGTGGTGCATTCGGCGGTTACGGCAGATAACCCTCTAAACACTGAGCTTCTATATTATCCTCATACACTTCCTCCGAAGACCTACTCGATAGGTCTTCTTTTTTTCTCCGTTACATTCATTTTATATTCGAAATTATCCGTTTTTGCACAGTATTGTAAACCTCATCCTATCCGCGACTGCAAGCTGTATTGTATGATGGTTTCAAATGACTAGAAATGGAGACACATCATGAGATCATTGTTAGCCGCATTACTCACCCTTACGCTTATCCTCACAGGATGCGGACAATTCATTATCAGTTCTGATTCAAACCCGGCTTCCACTGCTTCAGAGTATGGAATGACGATCCATTTGCCTACTGATCGTTATCCAGAGACGATGGCGCATATTGCAGCAGCCATTCGTGCAGGTGCTTCAGCGGTTTGTACGATCGATCGAGATGGCGCTAACGCTAATCGTGAAGCCTCGTTACGGGGGATTCCAACCAAAAAGGGCTATGATCGAGATGAATGGCCGATGGCCATGTGCAAAGAAGGCGGTGCTGGTGCGGATATCGCTTATGTTTCTCCTAAGGATAATCGCGGCGCTGGTTCGTGGATTGGAAATCTTTTGACTGATTTAGAGGACGGAACGCGTGTATTATTCGTTATGGATGAAGCGATGGAGCAGCCGAAGCCAACAGAAGAAACCGTTTATTATGCCAATTGTGCAGCTGCTAAAGCAGCTGGGGCCGCGCCTTTACATAAAGGAGACCCCGGATACTCCTTGAAATTGGATCGTGATAAAGATGGGATAGCATGCAGCTAACCCATCCTCGAAATGCTTCGTGCAGCTGATCATATATAATCCTTCTCACGAAGCCGATTTCTGCTTGCTTGGCTTAATCGTCAGCAAGGCTAGTATGGAGCAAAGCAATGCAAATCCCGCAAACAAATAAAATAGCAATGCTTCGTTTTTCAGCAATACTGATGCAATCAATGGACCTACGGCTACGCCTATAAAACGCGTGCTGCTATACAGCGAGGTAATGGTGCCTCGCTGTTTTTTCTCTATCCCTTCCGTTATTAAAGCGTCCAAGCTCGGCAAGGCTAATCCAATACCAGCTCCGCTTATAAACATAAAGGTAATTAGAAAAAATATCCCTTTTGTATTGATGATTCCACAAACCAGCATCATCCCCGCAAGTACAGCAGTGCCGATGACAATAAACCACTTCATTTTCGCTTTGTTTTCCCCTACAATTTTTCCAGTGATGAACGAAGCAAGGCATATGGCGCTTAAAGGAATGGCTAGCAGCAATCCTTTCCAAATGCCTTCGATTTTGTAATGGTCCTCTAAGACCGATGACAAGTAATATAGAAATCCGAACATAATGAACATTGCAAGACCACCGATGGCAAAGGTTGCATAAAGCCAGTGCCCCTTCTCAGCGAGTATCGATTTAATGGATTGAAAAAACTTTTTTAAACTGCTCTCTTCTTTTTTCTTTTGCTTTGATTTAGGCTCCTTTACGAGGAAAATAACCCCAATGATTGAAATTAATGATATGAACGGAATAACAGCAAGAGGCAAGTACCATATAACTAGGGCAAGCGCCGAACCTAATACCGGACTGAGCACTTTTCCAAATGTATTGGAGGTCTCAATCATCCCAAGCCCACTGCTAACTTCCTCCTCACTCTCGAACATGTCACCTACTAACGGAAGGACAATTGGAAAAGCACCTGCAGCCCCAATCCCTTGTATAAATCTTCCTGCCAAAATGACCGCATAAACGTGGGAATGCATCAACCAAGCAGCTAAGCCTGATATCAGTCCTCCAATCGCTGCAATGGACAAGCCTATAATAATGACTATTTTCCGTCCGTAACGATCTGACAGATACCCAGCGATTGGAATACAAATAATCGAGACTGCAGCATAAACCGTTATGATTAAGCTCGACTGCACAGATGAGATATTCAGTTTTTTCTTCATTAAGGGCAATACGGGAATCAACATTGAGTTAGCGAGCGTCATAATTAATGGAATGGATGCTAAAGCTGCTAAGTCCCACTTTTTTTTCACAGATGTACTCCTTTCTTATTTGGAATGGTTTGACGTATCAGGGTTCATTTTTAATGCCGAAGATGCAAGGTTTTTAAAGGCTCTTCTGCAGGCCCCTCCATCACATCGCCATTAATCGCAAATCTAGAGCCATGACAAGGACAATCCCATGTGCGATCCCCATTATTCCATTCCACTTCACAGCCCATATGTGTGCAGGTTGTGTCTACGAGAAATAATTTTCCATCCTCTGATTTGTAAGCTCCTGCTCTTTTTCCATGCAAAAGCACGACACTGCCTTCATCCAGYGCCAAATCCTCCGGACGCTTATGAGCCATTTCGAGCTTGCCCGCGATAAGATGCTTCGCCACATCGGCGTTATCTACAATAAGATTCGCGATCGTTCCGAGCGACATCGAGCGTGAAGGCGCATAAAGCTCCTCATATGCATTATCCTTCTTCATAATTAAATCTCTAATAAGCAAAGCGGCGGCTGTGCCATTCGTCATGCCCCATTTACGATAGCCTGTCGCAACAAAAACATTAGTGGAAGATTCCGTTATTCGGCCAATATACGGGATCTTATCACCAGTAACAAGATCCTGGGCCGACCAACGATACGCAATTTCTTTTACCCGAAAATGCTGCTCCGCGTATCTTTTCAGCTCCTCATAATAATTAATTGTACAAATCCCTTGACCTGTTTTATGGCTTTGACCTCCAATGAGAAGCAGCCTTGTGTTTTTCGACGTTTCCACATAGCGAATCGAGCGCTTCGGGTCCTCAGCGCTTATGTACATGCCGCCTTTAATGTCATCCTCGACATGAATGCCGAGTACATAGGAACGATCTGCATGCATTCTTGAGAAATAAAACCCATGCCCATCAAAGAATGGAAAATGAGTACAAGAAACGACATGCTTACATTTAATTCGGTATCCTTTGCTTGTAATCACTTCCGGCAATGGGCCTGTTTCTACATCAATAGCTGTCGTATTCTCATAAATAAATCCACCTGCTTCTACGAACTTCCGTACAAGCTCATACAAATATTGCAATGGATGAAACTGCGCTTGATCCTGCATGATGACAGCCGCTTTGACTGGGATCTGCAAAGGGATTTGATTCGTGAAAGAGCCAGGAATGCCGATCGACGAATAAGCAGACATCTCGTTCTCAAGCTTAGTTATGTATGCCTCTGAATCGGTATAAACATACGCATCCTGTACGGAATATCCGCATTCCATTTTATGCAGCTTGATCGTTTCCTTAATGAATTGAAGGGCATCATTGTTCGCTTTGTAATATAATGCTGCCTTTTCCGCTCCAGCTTTCTGCATAAGTTCATCATAAATAAGATCATGCTGCGCTGTTATCTTCGCAGTGGTATGCGCCGTTGTTCCATTAAGAAGCTGACCCGCTTCTATAAGGGCAACTTTAAACCCTTCCTGAGCTAATAAATAAGCAGCTGTTACACCCGAAATCCCGCCTCCAACGACGGCAATATCAACTTCTATATTCTCTTCAAGTATGGCGTATGAAGATTGCCGGCTCGACGTTTCTGACCAGTAAGACTCCGGAAATTTGGGTAAATCATACGTTTTCTCCATGACCATCACCTCCTAGAAATAATGCACCTTAATTTGTACCAATTGCTATTATTTCATTCTAAAAATAATGATCTGCTTAAGCCAAAAGCATAACCAATAGTCATTTGGACAGTTTATACAAGAGAATGATGAAAAAGGAGGCGTTTTACGTTGGAGAGCTCATTCGAGCATTCTTTTGTGCCGATAACGACTTCTGCTAGTGGAAATGGACTTGCTTATCGGCCTGATGTTTATTGTTACTCAATCCAATTCGTCAATATTTGTTTTATAGGTGATCCAAAGAAACCAGAAGCTGGCTGGGTCCTTATTGATGCAGGCATGCCAGGATCCGCCCATAAAATCATTAAAGAAGCAGAGGAACGCTTTGATTCCGCTCCTCAAGCGATTCTGCTTACTCATGGCCATTTCGATCATGTCGGTGCCATTATTGAATTGATTGAACACTGGAATGTGCCCGTGTACGCGCACAAGCTGGAGCTGCCCTATTTGAATGGAGAATCCGATTATCCGCCCGCGGACTCCTCTGTACATGGCGGTCTCTTGTCTGAGCTTTCTACCTTCTTCCCCCATAAAGGAATTCACCTCGACGACAAAGTTCATCCCTTTCCAACAGACGGCAGCTTGCCGGGAATGCCAGGCTGGAAGTATATTCATACGCCGGGGCATACACCAGGACATACTTCATTTTTCCGTCCTGAGGATGGCACTTTGATTGCAGGTGACGCATTTGCAACAGTTAAGCAGGAATCGCTATATAAGGTCATCACACAGGAGCAGGAAATTAGCGGTCCCCCTAAATACTTTACGACTAATTGGAAAGCCGCCGAGCAATCCGTTAGAAATCTCAAAGATCTGAATCCGAATTTGGCGATTACCGGTCACGGGGAACCGATGTTTGGCGCAACCTTGTCTGATAATCTCAAGCTTCTTACGAAAAAATTTAAAGAAATTGCGGTTCCGGAGCATGGACGTTTTGTTCCAGACCATAACCAGATACATTAGTCAGTTTACTTAAAAATAGGACGGAGCAGCTGCTTAATCTGCTCCGTCCTATTTCTGTTTCTACCTATAGTGCATCTTACAATCTTGTCACCTTTAATGTCACTCTAATCGATGGCTGCCTATCGTTTTTTTCTTTATGATAGGAAATAGATTATTGAACATCAGAGGAGGCAACCACTTATGAATCAATGGTTAAAAACGATCAGAACTGTCGCTGCTGTAATTATTGTTGTAATCTTCACAGGGAAAGATTCCTTTTAAAATAAAGTCCAAACCATTTTATATTCAAAGTAAAGATTAGGAGTGTATGCTGCTTGAACCCTATTTCTGAAAACAAACGAATTGAAACGCTTGATTATTTGCGAGGTTTTGCTTTAATTGGCATTCTGCTTGTCAATATTTTGCCCCTTCTTAACGTAGCGCCAGCTGAAGCGGGGACTGCTAATTGGTATATGTCTCGTATCCTAGATTTGACGGTAGAATCGCGTTTCTATGTCATATTCACCTTTTTATTCGGCGTAGGCTTTTATTTATTTCTATCTAGAGCGATCGAGAAAGGCAATAACGGCTACCTTTTATTTATTCGCCGGCTTATTTTTTTGCTAGCCATAGGATTTGTTCATCAGAAATTCCATCCTGGAGAAGCCTTGTTTCTTTACGCAATTGCCGGCTTCCTCCTTCTACCTTTCTACAAGCTTAAACCAAAAATCAATCTGATTATCGCTTTAGCGCTTATACTTCCTGCCGCCTTTCTAGGAGGCAAACTATTGCTTATTCTACCCTTGTTTCTGCTTGGGCTTGCAGCTGGACAATATAAGGTGTTTCAACGTCTTGCAGAGTCAAAATCTGCGATCCGCAAGCTGCATTGGATCTCTTTTGCAATGGCCGCTATTGGTATCTTTATCCAGTACCGTATACTACCCGAGCAAAATGTTATGGTCATTGAAGAAGGCAGCTCTTCATCTGAAATGATAGCCATGCAAATTTACCAAGGAGCAGTCGCATTTATAGGTCTTCTTGTCGCTTTATTTTATGTCACTACTCTTGTACGGGCTGTTCAGCATCCATTTATTCGTACGCTGCTCAAACCTTTAAGCGCCTATGGCCAAATGGCTTTAACCAACTATTTAGGGCAAACGATTATCGTGCTTATGGCGGCAGCATTTTTTAATTTAAACGGTATGCTTAGCCCTATTCAAACGACACTGCTTTGCATCGGCATTTATATTATCCAAATGATATTCAGTATGATCTGGCTCTCCTTTTTCAAAATGGGACCGATKGAATGGATCTGGAGAATGGCCACCTATTGGACGATTCCAGCCATTCGTAACGAACGCTATTGTAAACAAACCGACAAACAATTTTAATGCTGCGTTAAGGTTCGTTTTTTATACTTAGAGACATCAACCCCACTGTTGATATATAGATCTAGGACACCGGCCCGCAGCGATGCGGGTCATTTTTTTGTTTGTTTTGGGCCGTTTGATTTCATACAGCAGCCTCTTTGTCCCTTCAATTTTTGGAACCATATCACCCATAAAAACGTTATTACCGAATATACTCTCAAGAAGTGACTGCTTGCGAAGGAGGTTTTGCCTCGGCAAAACCTAAGCTTTAGGAGGCGATTAATGATGGAAACGTTCGGCAGAGGCTGTCTTTACATTATTCTCGGTGTCTTGATCGTGATGGTGCTCGCTGTTATTGTTGGCGGTACAATTACCATTCCGTGGTACATTTTTATCCCCCTTGTCGTACTCGCTTTTTGGGCTGCATCCAAAAAAGGCAAATAAACTGCTCATTCCATAGCATGATTTCTAAACGGCACTACAAAAAGAGAAGCCAACGGATGATCCGCTGGCTTCTTGCTTATTTTAGAGGATGGAAGGAGCTTAAATCGCTTAACTAACTGCCTGCTTTCACCTGCGACAGCAATATGACTCCTGCGACAGCAATATGACT
>NZ_JBFTSN010000178.1:0-11922 GCF_056400045.1 Paenibacillus sp. 01L418 | reverse complement strand
GGATGTTAGTGAAGCGATGGCTTCACTATTTGGAATTATGAGTATACCTACTACCATCCTCTTTAAAGATGGAATACCTGTTGACAATAGGAGCGGAGTCTTATCAGTAGAAGGCTTGGAACAATTTATTTCTGGTCATAATAAATAATAGCCTGCCTTATATATTCCTTTACAGGAATATTCCCTATGTGGTATATTTGGTTTAAGAAGCGATTCACAGTAAATAATAAATAGAGGTAAGGTGAACAAATATAAGAAAAACAATCGTATCGGAATTTTTATAGTGACTTATGAAGGATATAGACAAGCTTGATCGTTCATGATAGAGGAAAAAGATGTGTAGTACACACGTATCAAAAGGTTAATATCATCGCAATGGAGGATTCAGATGACTACAAAAATTAAAATGACTCATACGTTTAGTGCTCCTCGTGACCTTGTGTTTAAGGCTTTTTCAGAATCAGAACATTTACTGAATTGGTGGGGACCAAAAGGATGGGCTTTTGATATTAAAAAATTCGATCTCCGCCCAGGTGGTTTATTTCATTACAAACAGACCGCACCAGACGGAACCGAGATGTGGGTCAAGTTTATCTATCATGAAATTAATTCACCTGAGAAAATTGTGTATACAAACTCCTTTTCTGATGAGGAAGGTAACACCGTGCGTGCACCCTTTGACGCTAATTGGCCTCTTGAATTTTCAGTCACTTTTATTTTCAGTGAAGATGGAGACAAAACCATTCTTACTATGGAAGGGGAAGCAGTATCTCCAACTGAAGAGGAAGCCAAAACGTTAGAGGCATCACAAGATATGGTTCACGAAGGATATGAAGTGACGTTTAATCAACTGGCAGATTACTTATTAATGGTATAAACCAACTAGTTAAAGTGATACAGAAAAACTCTTAACGACAAAGGTTAGTTTGATCTCACATTGTTGATGATCAACCTAACCTTTGTTGTTTTTTTGTTAGAAGGGCTCAAATGGAACGGGGGCGAGCCTTTTTGCGTAATGTATCTCAGTACTTTGCACTTCATGTCCAACTTGATATTCTCGCTACATATTTTTACCAAAAAATTGTTGAACCACCAACAATCGTGTAAAATATAACTTATTTGCTCGACGCATATCGTTCCAAATTCCTCGGAGGAAGTGATTAAACATAATATTTTAGTCTTATGTACTTCAGGAAACTAGACTAAGGCTTCAAATCAGTTATTTTGTTACATTTCCCAGTCATTTTATTTTAACTATAAGTCGAGGTTATGCGTCGTATGAATAATAAGTATACAGCTCAAGCAGATACTTGGTACCAACTTGCAGAGCAAAAGGCAGCCCAATATTTTGAAACATTGAACGAACAAGTGAAGAATAAAACTTATGTAACCACACTAACCGAAGATATTCAATTGTGGAAAAAGAACCATATCCAACATTATTCATTGTTATCCTTTTTTTCGAAAGGAAAGAAAAAACCGGATTCTCGGGATTATCATAGATATATATGGTGGCTGAATTATTCAGGAAAACTGGATGATTATTTAGATCGAAGCGTTTCCTATATTTATATGAGGGATTTAGGAAAAGCTTTGGATGCTCCAGAGACACAAATGAGAATTCAACGAGTGATTGCTGACGTCAAAAGCCATTTTATTCAACCCTCAACAACAAACGGAGGAGAGCAGCCTGATTTTATGACCTTGGCGGGGCTGTATCGGTGGGCTCAGAAGGAAGGCATAGAAAACGGCATAATTTGGGTAATAAATAAACTAAAATCCGTATCCTCGAATATCCCAAAGGAAATGAGTTCCGAGCATGCGGTGCGCAAGCTGATCAAAATCATAATTGGCGTAATGTTGCATGTAATTGAAGAAATGGATGACCAAGTATTGCCTGCTGAACGTGCCAGGAGACTAGACGAAGCCATCAGACTTGGTTAATCCTATGGGCTAACCTATCCTTTTATTGACGATCTGCTTGATTCGGGTGTCCTAAAGGCAGAGGAGAAAGAACAATATTCCAATATGATCCGTACTTCGCTTCTAAGCGGATCTGTTCCACAATTAGGTGAATGGTCCGGCAATAACTTTGAATTTGTCCAATACGTACACGCGGAGCTTAGTGATGCTTTTGAGTATATTAAAAAATATCAGCGACCTGAAACACAACAAACCTTTTTCGAGCAATCCTACGTGTTTTTTCATTCTCAGGATTTGGACCGTGTCAAGGACCTATCGAATGTAAATTACACTAACAAAGAGCTTTACCTGCCTATCATTTTAAAATCCTCATCTTCAAGGCTCATCGTTCGTTCCGTCATTAGTGCTCCTTTGGATGAAGGCTTTGATAATCGAACATTTTATTATGGCATTTATAACCAGCTGGCAGATGATTTAGCAGATATGTTTGATGATATGAAAGACGGGGCGGTAACACCCTATACCTATTATTTGAAATACCATGAGCAGCGCTCAGATCTAATCAATCCCTTTGAGTTATACTGGTCCGTCATCTCTTATTTAATTCACAACATATACTACTCCGATGCCAAAACCCGAGAAGTGATTCTTGATCGTGCCTTCAATGGTCTAAAAAGGTTGAAAGAACGTATAGGTACTGAGAAATATAACGAAATTATGGCGGTGTTTGCTTCAGGAGATCCAGATTTCAATCGCCTTATCCAACATGTGGTTCAAAAAGCGGATGATGTGGATTTCTTCGATAAACTGCTCCGGGATCAGATGGTAACGGTTTTAAAAAGCAATCGCAGTGAAAAGGAACAATTCCTTTCAACTGTCAAAACTGCTCGCGAGCAAATCAAYAATCTATTGCCGATTCACAAAAGTAATGAAATACCTCCAATGAGAGAGCTGCTTATTGATGCTGCAAACTACAGTCTTGAGGGAGATGGCAAACGATTACGGCCAATATTAGCTTGGGTCATGGGTATTAATGAGTATGGACTGCATGCTTCGACGATCGTGCCACTTCTAAAATCATTAGAGTACATGCATACCGCGTCTTTAATCTTCGATGATCTCCCAACGCAGGATAATGCCTCTACTCGCAGAGGGCGTCCTACGCTGCACCAGGTGCATAATAGTGCCACCGCGGAATTAACCGGCCTATTTCTTACCCAGAAGGCGATTGAAGAGCAATCATCCCTTGAACAGTTTGACCCTAAAACCGTGCTTGCTTTAATGCAATATTCGTCCCAAAGAGCTGGAGATATGTGCATGGGGCAGGCGATGGATTTGCATTCCAAAGGAAAAGCATTAACATTGGAGCAGCTAAATATGATGTGCTTTTACAAAACCGGAATTGCATTTGAAGCTTCACTTGTAATGCCCGCTATTCTCGCTCAGGTTAAGTCGTCAGAAATTGCGATTTTGAAAAAATACGCCTATCATGCGGGCATAGCCTTTCAAATTAAAGATGATTTGCTTGATTCGGAAGGAGATTTAAATTTACTCGGTAAACCTATTGGCCAGGATGTGGAGAACAATAACTCGACTTTTGTAACCATCCTTGGTCTAGATGGAGCTAGAAAAGAGATGTGGGAACACTTCTGCCTTGCAATGGAAGCATTGAAGGAGATGCCACGTAATCCAGCTTTTCTGAAGCAACTGCTGAATTATATTATAAGCAGGGATTATTAAATTACATTCGTACGTCTTGAAGAAGATTCGAGCAATCATGTTAGATAGTGCAATAATTTGAATAAGCTAACAGCAGTCCATCGGTGACATATGGTCACTGTTKGACTGCTTTTACTTTTTAATGGTGTTTGAAGCATTCAGCAAAAGTTGATGAGAATGAGAAGGGGAGAAGYAAAGTGAGCGAGGTTAATATGACTAATTACCAATTCATAAGTGACTATAAAGATATTTCAACCTTCAAAGAAAGCTTTAATGAATTGGCTAAAATGGTATTTGGACTTGATTTCGAAAAATGGTATGAAAAAGGGGGCTGGAACGAAAATTATATATGTTATTCCTTTCTCGATAAAAGTAAAGTCATTGCCAATGCCTCAGCAAACAAAATGACGGTTATATGTAACAGTGAAGAGTACAAAGCCATTCAAATCGGTACCGTTATGACGCATCCCGACTATCGAAATCAAGGATTATCAGGCAAACTGATGAACCATATTATCGAGAAATATGAACAAGAATATGACTTTATCTACTTGTTCGCTAATGATTCGGTTCTAGACTATTATCCTAGATTTGGGTTTAGAAAAACGCAAGAAAGTAGTTTTACGCTAAACATTTCAGGTTTAGAATTAAAACCAGAAGCAATCCGTTCCTACCGCAAGCTACATACGAATAACGCCAATGATTATCGGTTGATGGAGCAGTTTGCTAAGGAAAGAATACCTGTATCCCCTATAATGGGTGTGAAAAACAATGAACATCTATTGCTGTTTTATTTTATCTTAGCATTCAATGATGCGATTTATTATGTCGAAGAAGTTGATGCCATTGTTATTTTTAAACACGAGGATAAACAACTTCATCTTTATGATATCATCAGCGTTCAAAAAGTTGATTATGATGTTATTTTGAACAGCCTTGTTACTGCCGATACGGAGATTATTCATTTTTACTTTACACCCGATTACGATAATGAAAACATTCATGTCGAGTTATTAGCAGAGAGTGAGGACACATTGTTTGTTCGTCCTTCATTTGAAGATAGARCAGAACATATTTTGTTTCCATTAACTTCTCATTCATAACGAAACACTTTTTTCAAACATTATCAGTACAAGGTAAATATCATGCTCTACATCCTGCAGGAACAGCATAGGCCATCGTCTTCCATGTCAATCGTACAGGTCGTTTTGTCTTCTTGAGAATACAATATGGTGTATTCCAAAACAGGAAGGAGATAATTCTGTGAACCGTAACGATTATAATAACATGAGTAATAACATGAACATGGGTAGTAATATGGGTAGTAACATGGGTAGTAACATGGGTATGGTAGAAGGTGCGAATTCGGCTAACTTTTGTCCGGATTGTCCAACGCAAACGATTTATGATCCTCCAATTACGCAATATGAGGACATCTACCATCCGCAGCTTGTAAATGTTATTCAAAATATTGAAACGGTGAAGAAGCATCATTGTTGTCCTGTCTATCAGCATTATTACACGCAATCTGAGAAAAATGTCATGGTTTCAGGCTTAAAACGCAGAAAACGTGCTAAAATATCTTCCAAAAAACGTTCCAAAAAATAGTCCTTAAATATAAAAAAAGACCCGTAAGAGCCAACGCTTCGCAAATGAAGCGGCCGCCTTACGGGTCTTTCGCTTGTTTTCAAGATTACTTTAACTGATACAAGAGATGATTTCTTCTTAAATACATATACAATACATACAGAATACAGCAGACAGGCAAAACAAACAGAAAATTACCTTAACTGTTGTCAAAAAGGCTCCAGCCTCAATAAGATATGAATATATATTGTTAAATTTCTAAAGGAATTTAATGGGGAAGCTGAACAACTTTGTGAAATATATCTACTCCTTCATATAAACGTTGCAGATTATTCACAATTTGTATACTTGAAAATCTCAGAAGCAGAGAAGTAGCAACGTTTAGATTGAAACTAATAGAAGTTTAGTTTAACATCAAATACAGTGAACCATACCGCAAGTATCGGAAAAAATGTAATGATGCTAGTAACACATGGCGGCAAACAAAAGCTTCAATCGATGCATTAAGCTTTGTTATTGCCTTTGCTTTGTGTGTTCCTAGAGCCTTGTAAACGGACTTTTCACTTTTCACCAGCTTTCAAATAGCTTATAATTATCTGATAATCGCAGATCATTTAATCTATAATCAATTACAAAACAATATGATATGGTTTTAATTGAAACAGAAAAGGTGTGTGACTGGGTCGAGCATTGGCTTAGTGTAACGCCTATACAGAAGCGCCTACATGCTTTATGCAAATTTTAGGATATAAGGATGGTAATAATGAGCAACGGAGAAAATAAAACAGACGTCATCTTGATTGGTGCCGGAATCATGAGTGCGACTTTAGGGACACTTCTGAAAGAATTGGTACCGGAATGGAAAATTACCGTGTTTGAGAAGCTCGAGAGTGCTGGAGAAGAAAGCTCTAACGAGTGGAATAATGCAGGAACAGGGCATGCAGCACTGTGCGAGCTTAACTACACTGTAAATAAGCCAGACGGATCTGTAGATATTAGCAAAGCGATTCAAATTAATGAACAGTTCCAGCTTTCCATGCAGTTTTGGTCTTACCTTGTAAATAGTAAGCTAATCCGTAATCCGCAAGACTTTATTATGCCATTACCTCATATGAGTATGGTCCAAGGAGAACAAAATGTAACGTTTCTAAAGAAACGTTTTGAAGCCATGTCTACTAATCCGTTGTTTAAAGGGATGGAATTTTCCGATAACCCTGCAAAATTAATGGAATGGATCCCACTTATTATAAAAGATCGTAAATCAAATGAAGCTATAGCAGCAACCAAAATTGACTCTGGTACGGATGTCAACTTTGGTGCTTTAACGCGCATTCTGTTTGACCACTTAAAAAGTAAAAACGTTGATCTCAAATATAAACATAGCGTTGATAATATTAAACGTGCTAGCGACGGCTCGTGGGAATTGAAAGTACGTAATGGCAGCGGCAACGTCGAAAGGCATACTGCAAAATTTGTCTTTATCGGAGGCGGAGGCGGAAGCTTGCATTTATTGCAAAAATCCGGTATTCCTGAAGGTAGACATATTGGCGGATTCCCAGTAAGCGGAATATTTATGGTTTGTAATAATCCGAATGTTGTGGCACAGCATCATGCAAAAGTTTACGGCAAAGCCAAAGTTGGAGCTCCTCCAATGTCGGTTCCACATTTGGATACAAGATTTATCGACAATAAAAAATCTTTGCTGTTTGGTCCTTTTGCCGGATTCTCACCTAAGTTTTTGAAAACCGGTTCAATGTTTGATTTGGTCACTTCCGTAAAACCGGATAATCTCATCACAATGTTATCCGCAGGTGCAAAAAATATGTCATTGACAAAATACCTGATCGAGCAAGTCATGCTATCCAAAGAAAAGCGCATGGATGAGTTGCGCGAGTTTATCCCTAACGCCAAAACGGAAGACTGGGATTTAGTAGCAGCTGGTCAGCGTGTGCAAGTTATCAAAGATACTGAAGCTGGCGGCAGAGGAACACTTCAATTTGGTACGGAAGTTATAACGGCTGCTGATGGTTCGATTGCAGCATTGCTAGGCGCTTCGCCAGGTGCTTCTACTGCTGTTCACGTTATGCTTGAAGTATTTAAAAAATGTTTCCCTCAACACATCAAAGAGTGGGAACCAAAAATTAAAGAAATGATTCCTTCTTATGGCGTTTCATTAATGGAAAATCCAGAGCTTCTGCACGAAATTCATACTTCTACAGCTGACTCATTAGGCCTGAGTGAAAAGGAGCTGGCTTTTAGTTAGTTTTTCTGATGTAAAAACAAATGAATGTAGTGAAATATTACGTAATTGAAAGCATAGCGTGAATTATTTAATTTCATTAAAATAAATATTGAACCTTTGATCTAATTATAGATTGAAGGTTCTTTTTTTATTGAATTTACAGGTGCTGCAGTTAATATTGCTTGCATGTTACCGTTTTTGGTGAGAGGACATACTAATAAAAACCTTTTTGCTCCCTTTTAAAGCAATTGTCCCATTTTTTTTTACAGCGTGAAAAATAACGGGCTGCTCGATTGTATTACTAGTGAAAGGGGGACATTAAGTGAACGATTCATATGAGCTCAATGAATCCGTCCGCAAAGCCGTGGTCAACTATTCCGACAGCCTGGTCAAGATAGCTTTCGCTTATCTCAAAAATATTGCTGACGCGGAGGAAGTAGCGCAAGAAGTATTTCTAGCCTATCTCCAAAAATCCCCCGTCTTTGATAGCGGTGAACATGAGAAAGCCTGGTTAATCCGTACAACGATCAATAAATGTAAAAACTTGCTCAAGACGGGGTGGTTTAAGAGTCGAAACCCCATACCGGACAACCTGTCTAACCTGCCGAAGGATGAATACATGGTCATGCAGGCTGTATTATCATTGGATAAAAAATATCGGGTCCCGATCCATTTGCATTATTACGAAGGTTATTCCTTGGAAGAAATAGCGGATATACTTCATGCCAAACCTGCGACGGTAGGTACTTGGCTCGCTCGAGGGCGTAAACAGCTTAAAGAAGTTATAGGCGGTGATTTGTGAGAATGAAAAAAACAAGTTATAAATCGGCCATGTCCAAAGTGAAAATAAGTGAAGACTTTCAAGAACGTACACTTGAACGCTTAAGCCTGGAGAAGCACAAACAAATCGACAACAATAATAACAACATACGAAATGGAGAGATTCCTATGAAAACAGTTAATTCTAAAGTAAAGAAAAACAAAGTGATGATCTGGGCAACCAGCATTGCGGCTTGTGCGGTATTGACTCTGAGCATTTATGCAGTAAACCAAGACGCAGGCAGTACTTCTCCTGGTGCGGTCACGAAAAATCCAAGCGGCACCATTGAGAATAATGGTCCTGGACCGGCGACCTCAGCAAAACACAGGGTAAACATTGATGGTGTGATTGATGAGGTAAGTACCGACGGCCAAAGCTTTCGAATTGGCGAATTGTGGGTGACAGTTACGGAAAAAACGACTTACGGCATAACAGGCCCAACAGCTCCTGATATTTCAGAGCAGCTGGTAAGCAAGGAATTTAAAGTGGGCAACACGGTATCTGGCTTCACCTCGGAAGACGTCACGAGCGGAAAGGTAACAGCCGACGTCATTTTCAATAATTTTTGATTTAGCAGCTGTTAGCATACTAACCGCATCCTCCTATGGATGCGGTTTTTTGCTAGCATTATATAAAATAGACGATCATAAATCAAAAAAAGACAGATCAACATCAATGCTTGTTGGGATCACTCCGTTTCCAGTGTCCACCACAAAAAGCTAAGTTTTTTACAGTAGGAACTAAATTCTTACAGGTAAACGATAAAGAAACGTTTTGATAAAATAATTATTGTAATCGCTTTCAAGTTAATATATGGAAGGAAGTGAGGCTCGAGCAGCCTATTGCAGGCTTTACAGCATCATGTGAGACTAAATGCAATTAAAGAAGAGGAGGTATACAGATGAAATAATTGTAACCTCCGATGACGGACATGGGACGCTTACCTAGACTATTTAGAAATTCAGTAAAAACACTGAATCTAGTAGAGAGAGTTAAGCAGAACGGAGTGGCGCGAACAACCATACTTGTATGTTTATACGAGGAGGTACTACCATGTTCAAAGCAAAACTAATAAAAGGGGCAGCGGCCCTAGCACTTTTCAGTTCGTTATTCTCCATCCCGATAATGCCTATTGCCAGTGCAGCCGATGCCAACTGCCCGAACGGATATGTAGGTCTGACATACGACGATGGCCCAAATGCCAGTAACACTACATCACTGCTCAATGCTCTGAAGCAGGCCGGTTTGCGTGCAACGATGTTCAACCTTGGGCAAAACGCCCAAAATAACCCGTCACTCGTGCGGGACCAAGTGAATGCGGGCATGTGGGTCGGAAACCACTCTTATACACATCCTCACATGACCACATTGAGCAGCTCGCAGATGTCATCGGAAATTACGCGAACACAACAAGCGATCCAGTCAGCTACCGGAGCTGCACCAAAATTGTTCCGCCCGCCGTACGGCGAGACTAACGCTTCTTTGAAGTCAATCGAGAGTCAAAATGGGCTAACCGAGGTGCTGTGGAACGTTGACTCACAGGACTGGAATGGCGCCACCACCGCACAGATCGTAGCCGCTGCGGGCAGACYGCAGAACGGCGATGTCATCCTGATGCATGATCAATACCAGACTACGCTCCAAGCGATCCCCCAGATTGCTCAGAATCTTAAGAGCCGGGGACTTTGCCCTGGTATGATTTCAACAAGCACCGGCCGGGCGGTTGCGCCTGACGGTGGCGGTACAACTACTCCTCCAAGCACAAGTACAAAAAAGGAAGCCGAAAGCATGACCAAAGCTGGTCAGTACACCGGGAATATCAGCTCGCCGTTCTCTGGTGTTGCTTTATACGCCAACAATGATTTGGTCAAATACACACAGAATTTCACGAGCGGAACTCATAGTTTCTCACTCCGTGGTGCTTCAAATAACTCCAATATGGCCAGAGTTGACTTGAAAATAGGCGGGGTGACGAAAGGGACCTTCTACTTCGGAGGCAGTAGTCCCGCAGTCTATACCATAAGCAATGTCAGCCATGGAACCGGTAATCAAGAAATTGAGCTCGTTTGCACCTCCGATAACGGGACATGGGATGTTTACATTGATTATTTGGAAATTCAGTAAATAACTCGAACCAGTAAAGGATACGATTTAGTTATTGATTTAAATTCAAATCGTATGTTCCACTAAATCCCGGCGGGATCTTCTCCGTCGGGATTTTTGTGATTAGCCCTGTTGAAAAAACTGAATAAAACTTATCGTCATTTTTCAAGCTAAAAGATTGATCATTTATAATATTGGTTTAGTTCTTGACCTAAAGTAATGTCACCCCATATAATTATCCATTAATAACCAATAGAATGAGGTAAGGAGAGTGAAGTTAATGGAACCTACCCTTACAGCCGATCTTGAAAGAATACTGCGAAAACTTGATCAAGCTGATTTAATTAATCTTTTAGTTGATCGGATATCCTCCAGTGACTTGAATTCACTTCTCTTAAAAGTATTCAGCGAGAAAACAAAGACATCTTCTCCAAATGATCTACTTAAAAGATACAAGAATAACCGTTTTGTAYACCCAGCTGACGTCGATGTGCTATTGCTTAAGAGGATGGAGTTGGATGTTTTAGATATTGCTTCAAAACATTCTTTTTCGCCAATTCAACTATCTCCCGTAGCACCATTGGGCTGTGCTTCTGTGCTAGGAACAGTTGATCAAAACAAAGCAATTTCCGCGTTAAGAGGAACGGAGGTTGTATCAGATGCAACCAATCTCTTAGCCCTGCATATCAGTAATTTACTTAAAACAATTGATTCAAATGATAAGAGAGATAATTTTATTCGCTTCTGTACCACCCATAGGCATGTCCGAGCGCAATTCTTTGGAGATGATCCAGGGATGCTGCCTCATTTCCATTTATTTTGTATGGTGACGTCTGGATTAGATGAAGGTTCCTATAGCTTCGAAAAACAATCATTATGGGAGCATATAAAAGTATACCAAAGTATATTTAAAACGCTGTTTGGGTCTGACATCGAGATCATTTTAAGTGAACGCAGTGGTTACAAAGATTCGGCTGGCTTAGTCTCAAGGATTATAAAACATGGAAATGAATTGTCATTGAATGTGTCGGTAAGTACAGGTGAGCCGAATATGGAAAACCAGTATTACAAAGGATTACAATTCACATTAAAAACAGTAATAGGCGAAACGGAGTATTTTATTGGCGATGGCGGTTTTGTAGATTGGACACAAAATATGTTAGGCAGCAGGAAAGAGCGGCTTTTGATTAGTGCAATTGGTCTGGACAGGCTCATTTTGTGAAGTTCCGGTCTTTCTCAAAGGACTCGAGATTATCGAATTCCTACTAAGCAGGTGATTATCATTTTTGAGAAGATGTATGCTGCAAACGTAATGGATTCATTGACTTATCTTTTCATCTTTATTAGGACTGATCCAACGAACCCTTTACTTTTTCAACTTTTACTCAAATATCGATGCTGGTTACATAAAGAAACCAAATTTAATTTTCGCTCAATAAAGAGGTTACTAAATGAATTGAATTTAATTGAAGATCCTCGATACAAAGCAACTATTATCTCAAAACTCAAAAGAATAAGGTTGTACAAT
>NZ_JBFTSN010000177.1:0-12003 GCF_056400045.1 Paenibacillus sp. 01L418 | reverse complement strand
CGCTAAATCTGCTCCCGATTTATTCAAAACCAGCTCAAGCTCCTTCGTCTTATGGAAAAACGATTGCTCCACGTAGGGATCAACTGGCATGACAACGATTGTTTCATTCAAGCTTACGCCTTGCACCGAATATAAATAGGTTGCTGCGAGCGCGATAGCAGGGAAGGTATCCCTTCTTTCCGGCTCGACGATCACTTCAATCTCGCTTCCGAGCTGGCTGTGAATCATATCTACCTGCGGCTTGCTTGTTGCGATGTAAGCATGCTCGCGTAAACCCGCCTTCGTGATTTGTCCCCATACGCGCTGAACCATCGATTCACGCTCGCCGCTCTCGTCTTTTAGCACCTTCAAAAACTGCTTGGATCTCGATTCGTTCGACAACGGCCACAGCCGCTTGCCCGAGCCTCCGGATAGAAGAACAATCTTCATGTTGATTCCTCCTAATCGTTTTTATGATACGGTGATTCGATTCGCACTTACTCTCTTCGATATGCCAAGATCATTATGCTTCGTTCTTCACCACCAGCTGCGCTGACTTGATCCCGCTGGTCCATGTATTGTAGTAATTCGAGTTTTTGCCATATGAGTTATCGAGCAGCGTATTAGGCTTGTCCATCAAGCAGGATAATATATGCCCGTGCAGCCTAGAGGTTTGCACGATGCGATAGCCGCTGAAGCGCTTGACCGCTTTGTCTACGAGATAGTCGGAGTACTTGCCCCATATCGCCTGCATCGGCAGAGGGACACCGCTTTTTGTCATCATTTGCCCGATCATCTTAATTGATTTTTTCTCGACGCGATTGTATAGGGAAGCCCAGTCCAAATAATCGCCTCTCCCTGCCAGTTCAAAGCTCGCCTGCTCGCTTGTCTTCTCGATGTCGGTACGGAAGAAGCAGAGCAGCTCCTTGCCGGGGCTGCTTTTGGGCAAAATCGGCCACAGCTGATGTGCCATATCCGGCGATAAGTATACGCAGCATTTATCAAATTTTTGAGCTGCTATCCCATAGGACAGCGTATCCCGTACAAAAAGATGAACATCCTTATGCGCGTTAAAAATACGCGCCGTGCGATCATACTCCGCTTCCTTCTCGAAGAAAATCGTCTGCGGCAGCAGTACAATTCGGTGATTAGGATAATCCTTTACGATTTTCTCCCGCAGCTTCTGATGAACCGGGTACAAATCACCAAAGTTGCCTCCGCCTTGAAGCACGATAATTTGATCATTCGGAATGGTCAGCTTGTCTGGAAAATCAAGAACGCTATAACGCGCAGCCACKCGGATATGATTGTCTTTAAAAAACGCCTCTGCACCCTTCATAATGAGCAAATCGCCGCCATTGTTGTAAACGGGATAATCGATATAATAAATGCTTGAACCCGGTGGTATCACCTTCGTAATTCGGAGAAGCATCTTTTTGAGCCCCTCCATCGGATGTACCTGTGCTTCAACTTGCATATCAACGCGCTCCTTTACGTTGTTTTTTGTCTTTCAAACGCTCAATTAAAAAACGGAAATCATTTTTATCAAACAACATCCCTGATAGCTTTACTTGGAAAATAATTCTCATCGAGGCCAACGTCACTACTAAACGAATGACTGCACCGATTAATAAAGCAAGTGCAATTCCATTTAGCCCATACAAGGGTGTAAACAGAAAAAACAATCCGATGGTTGCCGCTAAGGCAATAAGCTGGCGGACAAGCACCAGCCCTGGACGGCCCATCGCATTAAACGAGGATGCCAAGATCCATGAGCCCCCGCCGAGAATGCATTCGAACGACAGCAGATAGAAGGCCCCGCTTGCTTCAAGGAACGGCGCTCCGAACAGGATGCCCATCAGATAACGCCCGATGAACATGCTCGGGATGACGACAATCGTCATCAGCAGCATCGATAACCGAAAAGCCCTGCCTACCGTTGCGATGATGGCTGACTTCTCCATGCCGGTAACCTTCGGGAACACAACGTTCGTAATCGCCATCTGTACGACATTGAATACGCGGGACAGCGCATAAACGACCGTATACAACCCCAGTTCTCTAGCTGTCAGCATCGATAGAATGACAAGCTTGTCAAACTGTGTGTAAAGCGTGCCGAGAAGCTCCACTCCGAACACTTTGCTGCCATAGCCAAATAACGCTTTCGCTGCCAGCCGATTGCCGAGTCCCTTCAACCAGTTCATCTGAAGCGTTTCTCTTAAACTATAGAGTGACCATGAAACGACAAGCACGCTGGTTACGAGAAATACAAGCGAAGCATTATGCAGGCTTAAATCACCAATCGCCCATAACCCCAAGAGCCCAACCAGATTGCACAGCGGAACCAATAAGCGCACACCGTTATAAATGTTAAACTTGCCAGTACTTTGCGCCAGCGCAGATATTAAATTGATAGCGAGCAGAATCGGCAACATGAGTACCGTATACCATCTCGTAATTTGAATGATGTCAGCAGGATAGTTGCCAAGCCATACCGGCAGCCATACCCACGCGACCACGCCAATGATGATGCTGACCGGAATTTGAAATAGAAAACCCGCTCTAACAAAATCGCTGCCGCTGCCTTTGTTTTGCTTCATATTATAAATAAGAGAGGTCGGCAGGCCGAAGCCAACAAGACCCGCGAGAAGCGTTGGCCAAAACAAAATGGCTGAAAATTCGCCCTTGCCAACAACACCGAACATACGCGCCGTCACGATGGACGTCAGCGTGCTGATAACCATGACTAGCAGGTTCGTTGCACTCGTGCGCATAATCGTTTGAACGAGGCCGTTGCCTCTCCACGCTTTTGAAATAGCAAGCTGTGCCATAGCTTTCCGTCAACCCCTACCGTTATAGCGCAGAATGCCGACTAATGACCCGTTGCGATAACATATTTTCACGACTTGACTGATGAATTTCTTAAAATGAAAAATCGACAGCAAGGATGTTCCGATTGCCTGAATCATTCGGATCACATGTTTTACGATAGCAAAGAGGCTTCGATCCTGCCGCTTAACCGCATCGCTCACGCCTTGCCAGAAGATCCGCTTCAAAAACCATTTTTTTGTCGTTCTCTCCTTGGCAATTTTGTGTTGAACGGATCCATATGGCGTATAAAATACTTTGTAGCTTTCACGAATTCGTGCGATAAGCTCACTTTCCTCACTTGAAAGCAGGTTTGTGCCTACCCGCCCAAGATCCTCTCGGAACGGCTTATATTTATGAAAGACGCTTGCCCGAAACGCAACGTTTGCGCCATATGGAATGGACGGTGCAGGCATTTCCTTCACAACGTTTGCATAATCAAGAATCGTGAATACCGAGCGATGCTCCTCTGGAATCCAGTCCGGCTCAGCCGCTTCCCAGATCGGATCAATTTTGCCGCCTACACAGCCAATCGCCGGATCGCTTTCGAATACGTTCACAATATGCTGCACCCAGTCCCGCGAAGCCAACGCATCATCATCCAAAAATAAAATGAATTCACCGTTTGCTTCCTTAATCGCTCGATTGCGGGCTACCGACAAACCAAGCTTGTTCTCAAAAATATACCGAATGCTTGGACCATACCGATATGCAAGCTTGCCTACCACTTCAGCCGTATTGTCTGTTGATCTGTTGTCGATTACAACAATCTCGATTTGTTCCCGCTCAAAGCTTTGAGCGATTACGCTCTCTATTGCCTCTCCCGTATCCTTCGCCCGGTTATGGGTGCAGATGGCCACCGTTACCTTCATCCTTTATCCCCATCCTTGGTAAACATTTTTTATCCTCTGTGCGATCGCGCTCCAGTCGAGCTCCTTAAGCACTTCTTCGTACTTAGGCGTCTTATGCTCTCTCTTCACATTTAACGCGGCTTTCATTGCATTTTCGAGACCGTTATAATCGCTTGGGTTGTAGCTCACGACCATATCCTCCATAAAATACTCATCGATAAAATCATTGTCAGGCATGACGATCAGCTTCCTGAACGAGAGGCCAAGTATCGCAGAGCCGGAGGTCGTAATTTCCTTGTACGGCATCACCATCACATCAACGGCGCTAATCAAGTCAGCCACTGCTTCATTTGGAATGAAGCGCAGGTCCAAAATAATGTTTTCCTTATCCTCTACCCGCTTCAAATAGGATTCCATTTGCTTGTCCGCTTTGCCCGCAATGATCAGATAGGTATTTCGAGTTTTGAACGCATTAAACGCTTCAATTAAATCCTCGACACCCTTATACGCTTTGATTGCCCCTAAAAACAAATAAACATCAGCTTCTTCGCTGATGCCATAAGACGCTCTGAAGTTGAAGCCTGCAGGCTTATACACGCCAAGATAATGACCATGCTTTACAACAAAAAGCTTGTTAGCCGGCACTCCGAATTCCATCATAACCTTACGTTTGATCGACTCCGAAGCAATCAGCAGCTTGCTGCAAAATTTGCAAATGATCGTTCGCATGTAACGCTCCAGCCGCTTAAACTTAACCTGATGCGGATACAGGTTATGAATCGTCCAAACCAGCTGCACTTTTCGCAACTTCAAATAAATCATCGTCATTATAAATATGATCGATTTCACCATGAACAACAGCAGATTATCATTCTGATAGGCATGATGCATCCAGTGAATATGGACGATGTCGCCAGCTTTCGCTTGCCCGACCTGAAGCGCTAGCTTGCCATGCTGCAAATCCTTCACTTCCATGCCTGCACTGCTGAGTGAATCGGTCAATAAATCATTGTAAAAGTTCAATTCGCTTGATTTTGGCCACATCCATACTTTCATCGCCGTACGCTCCCTTTAGTTATATCTGCGAACCCATTCCTTCGTAATCTGGAGCTCGCGAATAATCTTTGCGGGTGCACCGCCTGCCAGCACATTATCCGGAATATCCCGCGTTACGATGCTGCCTGCAGCTATGACTGAACCGCTGCCAATCGTTACGCCAGGCAAAATAACAGCTCCGCGTCCAATCCACACATTGTCCGAAATGACGATGTCCTTGCTGCCAGCTCGGTCTTCCATATCTACGGGGTGGAAGTTCGTATCGATAATGTTCACCATCGGACCGATAATCGTGTTGCTGCCAATTCGGATCGACTTCGTGCAGCCAATGTCGAGGCCATAATTAAAAAACACATTATCCCCTACCCAAAGCTCCGCCTGCTTCTCTACGGTAACCGAAGAAGGCAGCGGCTTCGCATGGAAGGAAACATTTTTCCCAACGATGAACCGCCCTTTGTTTCGCAAGGCCAGCTTTCCGGAAATACGGCCAAGCCTGCCAACTGAACTCGCCTTGATTGGCAGTATGGCAGCCCCTTTTAATACAGCCATGAGCTTGCCGAAGCTTAATCGATTATATACGGTGCTCATCTGACCATCCCGCCTGCCGCTTCCGATTTTAAGTTTGGCGCAAGCAGCTCACGATATGTCGACTCCACCTTCTTCGCAATGGAGCTCATATTAAAGTCGCTCATTACGCTTGCATAACCTTGGCTTGATAGTTCCTCATAATCAACTTCCCCATCGTAGACGCTTCTCATCGTCTGATACAGCTCTTCCACATCGCCGTCCTTCACGATGAAGCCGCCTCTCGTATGATGGATAATTTCTGGCGCTCCGCCCGAATCTGCAACGATAACTGGCGTTTCAACGAGCATCGATTCAATAATGACTCTGCCAAACGGTTCGTTAAGGGAGAAGTTTATCGTTAAATCACATTCCTTCATCACATCTAGCGGTTTTTTGCTGTAGCCATAGAAGACCACATGATGCTCCAAGCCGTAGGTCAGCACCTTTTGGATCATGTCATTGTAATAGTCATCCGATCCGTCAACGGATGCATCGCCCACGATGAGCAGCTTCCAATTGTTCCGATTGCTGTCGCTCAGTTTCTTCACTGCCTCGATCATGAGATGGTATCTTTTCCATTCCACAATCCGGCCGAACGTGCCGATGACGAGTGTATCATCCTCCATAAAGGCTCTGCTCTTTCTCGTCAAAGCAAGCTCTGGATCAACACCGTTATAAATGATCGTCTTGTTGCTGCCCTGAATCGAATTGGCTACAAAATGCGAAATGCATATTACCTGATCAAAAAATTTAGGCAGCACTTGGTTGAACATACGCAAATGGGTATAGTCGCGATGATGCCAGATCAGCTTTGACTTCGTCATAAACTTTAGCGGAGCTGTGTACCAAGGTGCGCGCCAGCCGTTGGCATGAACGATGTCGATGCGATTTTTACGAACAAAGGACTGAATCTTAAGCACCGTTTCGATATAACCTAAGCCTAGTTTTTTCTTAATGCTGCCCAGCTGCAGCGGAAAATGAACATAATCCGATCTAATTTCATTTAGATACGCCGCATCGCGAGGGCTTAACAAGAAAATCCGATATTTTGACGTGTCCAAATAATTGATGAGATGGATCAGGCTTTGCTCAGCGCCGCCCTTCTTATCCGCGTGGGTAACAAACAACACATTCGTTTTACTTCGACTCATATTAGAGCACCTGCTTTACTGGATAACTGACGTCCAAGGATTGCATATAGGTTTTCAATACTTCTTTGTGATTGTAATGGGTGCGCAAGAAGCTTTGCGATGACTCCAGCAATGATTTTGCCCTGTGCGGATCATCGAATAACTGCTTGATTTTCCCATAAAATTGCTCCGGCCGATCAGCGACCATGATATGCTCGTTATCTACAAGTCCTGTTCCCTCGTAGCCGATGGAGGTGGAAATAACCGGCAAGCCGTTCTGAATCGCTTCAATCGTCTTCAGCTTGACGCCCGCTCCGTTCTGCATCGGGTTAACGAATAAATAGCCGCTTCGGTATATTTCATCCAAACTCTTTGGCGTATCATGTACAATGACATTCTTTAGGTTGTAGCTCTCGAGCCAGCTGAGGCTCTGTTTTCTGCTGTTCCCTGCTATTATGAACTTATAGTCCGGCTCCTTCAGCATCAGCGGGTGGATATGCTCCAGATACCACTGAATTGCTTCTCGGTTGTTCGGCATAAATAGGGAACCAATGAACACGACATGCTTACTGCGAAAATCACTAGCTTCGAAGTTGACCTTCGTAACCGGAGGCGGAAGGAACAAGCTTTTTGCAGCAGGATGCTGTTTGCGGAAGCTTTCAAATTCCTTGCTCGATATAAACAAGTATTTATCCACCTTCTCCAGCATTTTTTTTTGCAAAATCGTGAATTTGCGGCTCTCCATGTGGTAATACATTTTGTGAACGACGTTTTTGGTGCTATTGGCTAGCGCCTTGAAATAGACCGCTTCATCGTTATGCACCCGCAGGATAACCGTATCATGCTTGATCTTTGGATTTTGCAAAACCGGATACACATAGTCGCCTTCAAGAAGTACATAATCGTAATCTCCTGCCAGCTCTACATTACTTAACTCGCTGCGCGACTGCACCTGCATCGGAATAACATGCAGCAGATCAGCCAGCTTGCTTCTTCGATCACATAACGTGATCTCTTCCACGTAATTATATACTGTGTCCATATCTTCCTTAGATGGCATCTGCTTGCCGCAAACGAGCAAGTGGATCTTCCAGCCAAGCTCCGCGAGCACCTTGATTCTCCCCCATGTGTCTACCCTTCCGCCATGATCGGCGGGATAGGGAAAATCACTGCACACCACAAGCATCTTCATTTGGATACCCCCGACCTTTTTGGTTGATCTATATCGTTTTTGCCTAAATAAAGGCTAATAAAAGCAAATAGCAGCCATATCTCATATTTAATCTCCAAGGAAACAAGAAGCATTGAAAATAAGATAAAAACTAAAGCAAGAAATAATATAGAGCTGGATTTCACTTTGACGATCAGGTTTTTGGCAAGCAGATAAAAGAACACAACTGCGAAGAGCCCGCCAAACATAATCCATTGGAAAAAGCCCGATTTGACGCCTAAGTTTTTGTCCGAGCCCGAATATTGCAACAGCTCCCCCGCATTAATTTGGCTGATGCCAAATGTATTGTAATAGAAATGGGACATCATGCTGATCGAATCATTCACATACTTATCGAAATACATGAGATATGCTCCTGTGCCAACCCCGAGCGGATTGTGAAACACCGTAATCAGCGCGATGATGATCGTTCCCATACGCGTGTAGGAAGATGTGTAGTTTTCGATGTCATTACTGAACGAGCTGACCAGCCCCGCAGAAAAATTAGTGATGAACATATACATGGCCAGAACGACTGAGATGAGCAAAACAAAATTTTTCTTTTTTCGAAAATCCAAAAACTTAATCATCGTCACGACTAACGTGAACAAGCTGATAATCATAAACCCTTTGGAGCCTGTAATAAATAAGTAAAACAGAAAAAAACCTGAAGCATAAACGATCGTTAGCGTCTTGCCGAAGCTGTTCAAATACTTTGTCAGATATACCAAAATGGATGCATATACGACCACGATGGAGCCCGTCGTGCTGCTCTCCGAGGTCAACATCCGAACCCTCCAATAAGGGCTGCTCCCTGCATGCAAATACGTGAAGGCGTTCGGCATACTCATAAGCTCCAAGATCATAATGACCGTCAGCAGCGTAACGATTGCAAGGAAGCAACCATACAGCGTCTTAAAGCTTGTAATTTTGGAAAAAACGAGCTGCATATGCCTGATATAAAGCAGGATGAGCACAAAATAAATAAGTACCTTTATCGCTTTGCCAAGCAGACTCTCTGATCCGAAGCTGTAGCTGCCTTGAATGAATTGAATTAGCAAATAGGCAATGCTGATAAAGCACAAATATAAAATAAATCCGAATATATACTTCTGCAGCATGCTGCCATGCATCACCCGCTTATGCTTCGCCAGCAGCCCAATTTCGCATAACACAAACAGCGGAACCAGCAAAATAATGGGTGACCTGCCAATCTCGCCGATTATATTGACTAACGGGAAATCCTGGTAGACGGTCAGCACCAGCAAGAAGCATAAATAAATCGCCAAAAAGATTTGCTGCTTCTCTTCTTTTTTGGCTAATTTAGCTTTAATCACTAGATTGCTTTGCAAGATTTGGCTCATCTTCTCTCCATCCCCGTAAATCTAGACGTATTTTTTGACGGCGGAGGATAACGGTTTGCTTGATTTCTGCAAGGCTTCCTCGTAAAGCCGCTCGATTTGGTCGTTCATTTTATCCGAATGGAATTTCTCTTGGAAAATGTCCCATCCCGCTAAGCCAAGCGCTCTCAGCTTCGGCTTGTCCAGCTCATGAATGATGTCTGCCAGCTCCTGCTTATTATCGAAGTCGAATACATACCCGTTAACGCCATCGCTAATAATTTCCGGCAGCGCACCTCGATTGCTCGCAATAACCGGTTTCTTATTCCGCAGCGCTTCAATGGCGACGATGCCAAAGCCTTCCCAGCGTGATGGAATAATGACCGCATCACAGGATTGCATATAACGATCGATCTGAGAATTATCCACCCAGCCGATCTTAATTGTGTTCTCAGGAAACTTGTATTCAACTTCCTTCAGCACCGTATCGCCAACCAAATATAGGCGAACGTTTGTAAACTGATGCTTGTTGAACACCTCAAGCAGTAGATCAAACCCCTTCTGCCGATCGAAGCGTCCTACATAAAGTAGATGAATCATGTCAGGATCAGTCTCGAAAGGCGGGGTGCTTACTTCCGACGTATCCGAAACGCCGTTATAAACGACTACCGACTTGGCTGCTGGCAGTCCATAATGCATGGCCTTCTCATATTCATGCCTCGAAATATTGATAATGAAATCAGTCCGAAGTGCGAGCGTCTTCTCAACTAAGGCGAATATCCGCTGCTTCCACGGCTTTATATCCATCAGAAAAGCCCAGCCATGCGCATTATAGATGACGATCGGGCGCTTGCTCTTGAAAAAAAACAACGTCCGCAGGAAAACACCTGCGAACGTTCCGTGTACATGTACAATATCAGGCTTGAAGTCCTTTACCTTACGATGAATAGCTTTCATGGCTTTCACAAAATAAGCCGGCTTCCTCTTGTAAGGGTACAAGCACAATCGATCTTGGCTAATTTGAAGCGACTCAGGGCTCGAATTCTGCTCAGAAGCCATAAGAAAAATATCATGTCTGCTCGCTTGGTAGCTCAGCACCTCGTTCAAGTGCGTCTCGATACCGCCCTTCGTAAACTCCGAAATATGCAGGATTCTTGCCATTTTTATCAACTCCTTAAGTTTTGCGTAGCAAAACTGACTTCGTAAGCATTAGCTTAGTTTTGCGTAGCAAAACTGACTTCGTAAGCATTAGCATAGTTTTGCGAAGCAAAACAACTTCGAAAGCTTTCACACTCTAAAAAGCATCCTGAGAGCCGACTAACGTTTTCACCGTTCTCAGCATAATTTTGAAATCGAACCAAATGCATCGCTTCTGAATATAAGTTAGGTCAAGCTCAACCATTTGCTTAAAGCATAGATTGTTTCTGCCGCTTACCTGCCAAAGTCCCGTGCAGCCTGGCGTTACGGACAAGCGCTGCTTGTCGTACTCCGTATATTCCGCTACCTCCCTTGAAAGAGGCGGCCTTGGACCAACCAAGGACATTTCGCCCCTCAGCACGTTCAGCAGCTGAGGCAGCTCATCGATGCTCGTTTTGCGAATGATTTTACCGATCTTTGTAATGCGCGGATCATCCTTCATCTTGAACATTGCACCGCTAATTTCGTTCTTATCCAGCAGATCCTTCAGCTTGTCCTCGGCACCCGTCAGCATCGAGCGAAATTTGTACATGCGAAACGGCTTCTCATCCTTGCCGATCCTTGTTTGATAGAAGAAGACAGAACCTTTAGGGTCCTCCCACTTAATAAGGATAGCGATGATGATAAACAGCGGGCTTAACAGGATTAAACCGACTAGCGAACCAACAATGTCAATCGTGCGTTTGATAATCGAATACATGCTTACCGTTTGCTGAGCGCTGCGCCTATTCGAATAGTAATCAGAAACGCCGATTACCGCTTCATCCTGATATTGTGGAGGTGTCATCTTCTATCACTCCTTCCAGCTAATAACTGCTTGCTAAGCTCCCGTTCCATTAATTCCTCAAGCTCAGTCATCAACTGATACTTAATTTCATTATTTCTTAAGGCAAAGTCAAGCGTCGTCATAATGAAGCCTAGCTTCTCTCCGACATCATAACGAATGCCTTGGAAATCAAAGGCGTAAACGCCTTTTTCTACGTTAAGCTTTTGAATCGCATCGGTAAGCTGAATTTCGCCTCCAGCTCCGCGCTCATGGCGTCCTAAATATTCAAATATATCGGGAGTGAGCACATAACGGCCCATGATGGCTAAATTAGAAGGCGCTTGTCCTTGCGGCGGCTTCTCTACAAAACGATTGACCTCATAAAGATTGTCTACCCGCTGTCCTGGGTCAACGATACCGTAACGATGCGTCTGATCAACGCCAACCGTCTGTACGCCAATAACCGAGCGGCCGGTTTTCTCATATTGCTCAATAAGCTGCCTAGTGCAAGGGACTTCTGCTTCTACAATGTCATCCCCAAGAAGCACTGCAAACGGCTCGTCCCCAATGAAGTTGCGAGCGCACCATACCGCATGCCCAAGCCCCTTCGCTTCTTTTTGCCTTATGTAGTGAAGATTCACATTTGATGATTTTCTTACCTTTTCCAATATATCCAGCTTGCCTTTTTCTTCTAATATATGCTCAAGCTCAAATGCGATATCGAAGTGATCTTCAATCGCCCGCTTTCCTTTACCCGTTACGACGATGATATCCTCAACGCCTGATTCAATGGCTTCCTCTACAATGTATTGAATGGTCGGTTTATCGACGATCGGAAGCATTTCTTTTGGCATCGCTTTGGTTGCCGGTAAAAACCGTGTTCCAAGTCCTGCGGCGGGGATAATGGCTTTTCTCACTTTTTTCATTTGATTTCACCCTATCCTATTATTTTTTTTGATTGTTAAGGGGCATCTAACCCCTCCTCACGTCACACCCTTGACGATTAACGTCTAAGGTCGGCTGACCCACAGCATGACCG
>NZ_JBFTSN010000176.1:0-12074 GCF_056400045.1 Paenibacillus sp. 01L418 | reverse complement strand
GTTCATATATCTCTCCGATTAATCGGTGGAGCTTAATCGGTTTTATAGTAGAGCTTTGAGCATAAATTCCTTCCGGTTCATGGAGAATGGTGCTCAGCGGAGACTGTCCTAGAAAACCACCTGTGCTGAGAATATCCTTTACCGATTCTCTTGTCCCGAATACCCAAGGCGTTAAACGAAATTCATAATATCGAACAATACTATCGTAGATTTCTCCAAATCCTCTTTTGAAAGCCGCTTCACTCACGATAACAGAAGTCAAATGCCCCCAATAAATTCGTTCTTGTGCGGTTTGATATAGAGCAAAGAAGGACTCTTCAAAAGAGCTTCCTACCCCCTCGCCCACCCAAATTTTCGCTGTTTGCTTCTTTCCTTCAGTCGATTTAGCGATCGATTGAAAATCAACAAACTGGATATAACCGTGATATTTTCCATCCTTGTAGTCCACGCCAATTGCCGATGCATAATTCAATTTCTCAATATCCTTAACATCTGAAGCACAGCCTGAGATACATAACGAGAGGACTATCAGAACAAAAGTCAATCGTAAATTACGCATCATTTCTCTCACCTTTTCCTTTTGTTTAACATCGCCGAAGAGAAACGTGACCTTCTGAACGGATCAGCAAGCAACGCAGATAACCAGTCTTTCATTCGCAATGAGGATATCGGCTCTAGATAGGAAAGCCCAAACGAATCGAGCCTGCATAAATAGATCAGAATCAGAAACATGCACAGGAAGAAACCGTAAATGCCAAGCATAGAGGAAATTAACAAAATAAAAAGTCTGAGCAGGCTCACTGTTCCTGACAGCGACTGATTGACCAAACTAAATGTAGCTACCACCGAAATTGCAATAACAACAAGCAATGTGGGTGAAGCAAGCCCAGCCTTTATTAACGAGTCTCCAATAATTAAACCGCCGACAATACCGATGGTTTGTCCAACAGCTTTAGGCAGCCGAACGCCTGCTTCTCTAAGCAATTCAAATTGAAATAACAGCAGCAATGCTTCAAGGAAAGATGGCATAGGAACACCTTCACGAGATATGACTACTGTTGATAATAAGGAGAAAGGGATTTGATCCAGATTTACGGTCGCAATGGCAATCCAGAAGCCAGGTAAAAAAATACTTAGTATGAGCCCTATAATGCGAAGGGCTCTTTGAAACATGACATAAAAATAGGGGAAGTGGACATCCTCAGGTGATTTTAATAACTCAAAAAAGTTGCTCGGTCCGATCAGTACCATTGGTGATCCGTCTACAACAATGATAAATCTCCCCCGCAGAAGTGTTTCGATAACAAAATCAGGACGACCAATATAATCAATTAATGGAAACAGCGAGAAGGTTCGATCCGATAACCATTGCTCCAACTGCCCACTGCTTACCACACTTTCCAAATCAATGTTACTCAATCGTTTACGTGCTTCGGCTATCATTACCGGGTTCGCTTTATGACTAAGATAAAGCAAAGATACTTCGGTTTTGCTAATGTTTCCAATGACGAACTGCTCACTGAACAGCAAACCCGTTTGCATCCGTTTCCGAATGAGTGAGATATTCGTAAACAAATCTTCCGTGAATGCGTCTTTTGGCCCCTTAATTGAAATTTCTGTATTCGATTCCTGCAACGACCGCTGTGGAATCTTAGAAATGTGAACAACCCAAAAGTCCACTGCTCCTTCACAATATATAATCAAGCTGCCGCAAAATAAATGAGACACCATATCTTCAGCTGTCGTTTTTATTGCGAATAAGGGTAATTCGTCCACTTGAGCCTGTACTTCATCCGTACCGCATAACATGGCGTTTATATACTGGCACATGCGGGTGAAATAGATGTTCAACTCCGTTTTATCAACCATTCCTTCACAATAAAATGCCGTCAGCTTATCCTGCATCTCCAGTTGCGGCAATGGGGGAAATTGTACATCTGAGTAATTGGAGAATACATCTATCAATTGGCTCTTCCTTAGGCTTCCACTATGCAGGCTAGTTTCCAGATCAACAAAAAGCTTTGATTCTTCAAGCAGCTGATTCATTGGGCTTCCTCTCTTCGATGTGGCATATAGGTGATCATAAAGAGTATCGCCGTTATGGCTACTCCAAACCACAGTGAATAGGTATAGAAGTAGCGCTGAATGAACGCCTGCATGCTAATATCACTAATCATTAATAACGAAGGTATAGAAATGACAACTGTTATGMAAATCATAATCGTTTTTGAATATTTCTCAGAACCACGTCCCATAAGTTGAGCTAAAAAATAGATGATAAGGGCCGTTCTCACGATACTTCCGGCCATTAATTGAAAAGCTGCAAAAAAGTCTACATGCGAAATATGTCTTCCGATCATCACCAGCCTCCACTGCTCAAAAGCGGGAAACCGAAAATTTTCAGCCTGGATCGGCCCAAAGGAAGCTAAAGATCCTATAGTAGGTCCCATGATCAATCCCACTAATAAGGTAAGCAGCACAAAAACGGTGCTATAATTTAAAGGTTTCTTCAATTTATGCTGTAATAGAAGCAGCACCATGAGGTCTATGCTCCCGCCAAAAACGACCACTATTCCTCTCAGATCTGGACCTATTCCTTCTGTCAAAATGGGTTGCAGCATGCCGTAATCTTTGCTGTTCTTTGTCATAATAGCTACGCCGATTCCCAATATCCAAACGACAGGCAATAATACGGTAGACATATATACGATGGTTTTGAGTCCCCCTCTAGCAGCGCAGTAAGCCAAGAAAATAAAGCTGAGGATAACGATAGCACTCGGTGTTCTCGGGAGGAAATAAATATTGACGTTTTTTGTTGTATCAAAAACAATCATCATGCCGGCTACCAGTAAATATAGAGCGAATCCACCGCCAATGACATTAAAACCGATTTTTCCGATTCGGCCTTCAATCCAGCTTTGAAATGATAAAGTACTCATCGATTTTAAAATCCAATATAAGATCAGGCTCCAAACAATCAATCCAACATAAGCAAGCAGAATACTAATCCAGGCATCGCGTCCCGCTGCTTTTAACAGATGTGGAATGATTAGTACATGATTCGATATTCCGAGCGATAACAACAATAAAAAAATGATTTGAAGTCTAGAAAAGGATACTTCCACTGTTATTCACCTCCATTTTCCGGACAATATTTCATTTGGTATAATTACCCTCGAAGCGCCCAATTATGCATGGAGATGGAGCTTTATCCCATTTCACATCAATAGACCAATAATATGTATGCATGATTTAAATGAAATGTAAAAAAGCATGCTGCATTACGCAGCATGCTTACTCACCTATTATTTCCACCTGAAATAGCGATTAATATCCTGACTTAATTTAGTGTTTTTAATGCCTCTGAAGTAAATGGAATCAGCTCGTCTGTCCGGCCATCCCGGATTTTGGCTGCCCAAGCCGGATCAACCAATAGCGCTCGGCCGATGGCTACCATGTCGAACTCTTCACGCTCGAGCCTTTGAATCAATCCTTCAAGCCCGACGTTAGTGGCACCCTTTCCTTCTTGGAAAAGGCTAATGAAGTCGCCATCAAGGCCAACAGATCCAACGGTAATCGTTGGTTTGCCTGTAAGCTTTTTGACCCATCCGGCAAAATTAAGATCAGAGCCTTCGAATTCAGGCTCCCAGAAACGGCGAGTGGAGCAATGGAATATATCTACGCCTGCCTCAACGAGCGGGGCAAGGAACTGTTCCAGCAGTTCCGGGGTTTCTGCTAATTTTGCTGTGTATTCATTCGATTTCCATTGGGATAATCGCAGTACGATGGGGAATTCTGCTCCGACTGCCAGGCGGCAAGCTTTGACAACCTCTACCGCAAAGGTAGTACGTGCCAGCATGTCCCCGCCATAACGATCCGTGCGCGGATTAGTCTTCTCCCAAAGGAATTGATCAATTAAATATCCATGCGCGCCGTGCAGCTCAATGCCATCGAATCCAATCCGCTTGGCTTCCAGCGCTGAATGTGCGAATGATTGGACGATATCTGCAATTTCTGCTTCCGTATAATCGCCAACATGTCCGCGTGCTCCCATATGCCAAATTTGCGGAATAATCTTACCGCCTGCTTCATGTACTTCAGACACCACGTTTGCCCAGCCATTTAAGGCTGCTTCGCCGTAAAAATGGGGAATGTTCTGCTGATTGGATGCATCCGGGTGATTGATAATGGTTCCTTCAGTCACAATCAGTCCTACACCGTTCTCTGCTCTGTGACGATAGTAGGAAGCTACATTTGCACCTGGCACGCCATTAGGTGAAAATTGACGGGTCATCGGTGCCATGACGATCCGATTAGCTAATTCCAAATTTCCTAATTTGAAAGGTTTAAACAGCGGTTCTACGGTTTGAGTATAGTTCATAATAGCCYCCAAAATTAATTTTATAATGTTGCGTAATATAACAGGCAGTCGCCTGCAGCAATCTGCGCGATTTTAATGTGAATGTTCATCCAAAGGGAATTACCTGCCCACCACCTCCTTAAGGTTGTAGTGTTTGTTTATCATCTGAATTTATTTCATATTCTTGACTCATCGGTCAAAATCTTGGCAAAAAAAATCAAGGCAAAATCATTGCAAAAGATGTATGCAAGACCGCCTCGATTTGTTCACGAGCTGCGCCTGACTTCTCTAAAATTCTAGCGCCAGAAATAGCGTTGTTCAAATAAGCTGCAAGCTCTTTGCTGGAAAAACTGGAGGTGATCAATTGCTGCTGMTGACCGCTGCTCATGATTTTCTCTAGAACCTGTTCGGCTTCGAGGAACATGAGCTCGATTTCGCGAGTGACCTGCTCGTCCTCTTTTCCGAACTCCAGAGACGAATTGACCATTAAGCATCCTCGGCACATGGCTTCATCGTTTAGAAGAGATCTGCGTAATGAGTCGAGCTTCTCCAGTGGAGAAATGTTCTGCTCCTCCAGCTCTTTCAGTAACGAAATGCTCTGTTCGCGATAATGTGCTAAAGCCTTCAGGAACAAGGCTCTCTTGTCATGAAATACACAGTATAAGCTTTGCTTCTTAACTCCCGTCATACGGGTTAGATCCTCATAAGAGGTGGACTTAAACCCTTTGGACCAGAACACTTCCATGGACTGGTGCAAAACACGATCGACATCAAATTCTCTTGGTCTGCTCATGTGATAACCTTACCACGTTCTTGACTGTTCAGTCAAGAACGTGGAAGGATACTTAAAGTCATGCGGTTTTAGGCTGTTGCTCTTTTTGCTTTTTTCATAATGACAAGTCTCCAGCCAGTCAGCATTGCACATACTAAGCAAATGGCCGACGATGTCATGAATACAAGATGCATGCCTGAAAGGAAAATAGCGGGTTGGCCTGGAATCAAATCGGTTACCCGGTATCCGGATTTGCTGCTCATTTCGTGAAACAAGATGGTAGTGGCAAGCGTAATGCCGACAACCATACCCACGTTGCGAACCAGTGAGTTGACACTGCCGGCAGAGCCGAGCTGTGTGCGTGGAACCTTGGACATGATTAAAGAATTGTTTGGCGGTTGAAATAAACCGCTGCCGATGCCGAGCATAGCGATCCAAACGCCCACGAGCACAACAGAGCTGCCGTCATGCAGGCGGGCTAGCCCAAATTGTGCGATGACCATCACGATTAGCCCAGCGAAGGTGAGTGCTTCAGAGCCGATCTTATCCGATAATGCACCACTTATCGGAGAGATGACGACCATGCAGATCGGGAATAACATAAGCAGGAACCCTGCATAGAAGGGGGACAGCTCCAGCATATTCTGCGCATAGAAAGGTGCAATAATGTTAAAGCAGAAGTTAGCAGCAAACACAAGAAAGCCGCAAAGAATACTGAGTGAAAACAAAGAATTTCTAAATAGCGAAAGCTGCAACAGCGGATGAGGACTGCGAAGCTCCACTCCTATAAAAGCGATGAAAGCAGCGCCTGCTACGATCAGTGATAAAATAATCAGGCTGTCTCCATACCCTAATTGCTGACCAAGCAGCAGTCCAGCAAACAGCGCGATAATGAACACGGCGAACAAAAGACTGCCGGGAATATCGATTTTAGATTTTACCTTGATAAAGTCCGAAGGCAATACCTTCCATCCGAGGATAATGGCAATCAGTCCGATCGGAACGTTCACCCAGAAAATATATTCCCAGCCTAAGGTCGAGACAATAATGCCGCCCAAGCTAGGTCCCGCAATACTGCCTAACGAAACGAAGGTACCGATCAACCCAATCGCTTTGCCCCTCTCTGTGGACGGGAAAATATCGGTGACAATGCCCTGACTGTTGGCCATGGTCATCGAAGCCCCAATCGCCTGTATAACCCGTGAAGCGATGAGGAAGGGTAGGGATGAGCTTAGTCCGCAAAGCAGTGATCCAAAAATGAAAACGACCATGCCAATTTTGAAGATTTTTATTTTTCCAGCAATATCCCCCAGCTTTCCAAAGAAAAGTATGGCCGTGCAAATCGACATTAAATAGATGGTCGTCACCCACTCTACCTGCGCTAGAGGCAGATGCAGCTGCTTGACCAGCACAGGCAAAGCAATATTGACAATGCTGCCATCAAGCGTCGCCATAAACGTGAATAAATTTAATACGATCAGGATCATCCAACGTTTTTTCTGGATCGCCTCATCCTCTTGATAAGTTGCACCAATTGTACTCATACCTAGCACCTCATGCCTCTTTATTGATATATAGTTGCGAACGCAACCAAATAATACACCCAGTGTACTACAATGTAGTTGCGCGCGCAACCAATTTCATGTAGTGTTTGAGGAAAGGCTAATCGACGATTTGAAATTTATTTAAAGAGGTGCGCATGATGAAATCGAACCAGGAACCGATCGGCAAGCTGATCTCTCAGCTTCATCGCCAAAATCAAAAAAAGCTCGCTGGTGAGCTTTTGCCCTATGGTATCGGCAGTGGCGGGCAGCCAAGCTTCCTTAAGCTGATTCTGAAACAACCTGGCATAACACAGGATCAAATGACCAATGAGTTGAAATTTGATAAGGCTACAACGGCTCGTTCAGTAAAGCAGCTGGAGGAGTCCGGATATATCGAGCGGAGAGTTGATCCTAAGGACCGCCGCTCTTCCCTGCTCTACCCGACATCGAAGGCACTTAAGTTTGCTCCGGTGCTCCAAGCGATTCTTGCGGAAATAAATAACACGCTTGCCGAAGGATTATCAGCAGAAGAGATAGAACTATTGGTTACTTTGCTCCAAAAGATCAATAAGAATTCTGCGCACTTATAAGCGATTTTGTCAAATATAGAGCGAGAAAATCAGAGATAAGATCTGGAATACAAATGGAATGCAAAAAAAAAGAGCGGGTTATCTTTTCGATAACCTGCTCTTTTCCTTGTTCTTTGGCCCTGTGTCTTAACTTTAAGCATAACCATTATTTTTCTTAATCAATTACAAAAATGCTATTCTGTGCGCCACTCGTCGAGGATCATTTGGGCAACTGCTGCTAAAGTACGAATATCAATTGCTTTTATGCCTAGCACATCCGCTTTCTCAATTTCAGACCAGTTCGGATCTGCTGAGGTTACACCGTAGAATTTCGCAATAATCGATAGATCTCGTATCGTAACCTTCGTTTGTCCCTCGATTAATGTCACGATCTTCGCTGTGAATACTTGAACAGCTTTGTTTAGCAACGTTACAGCTTCATCCACCTGCCACTGGCTGCTGCCAGCATTTTTGGCCGTATTAATAGCTGCTTGAAGCGCCGCTTTTGATCCTGCAGCATACTTTCCAACCTTAGTCCCTTCAATCGCCCTGTCATGTTTCGTCTGTGCTGCTGCAATCGCAGCGTTCAATACGGTTCTGTCCACAGGAATCGATGGAATGACCGAGTCGGCAAACCGTTTCATAGCCGCATTCAAAGCATTAAGCGCACCAGCAACTTCCTCACCTGTCGCATTCGCATCATTCTTGACGGCTGTCGCGCTGTTGATTGCTGCTTGCAATACTGCTTTAGCTCCAATTGGATACTGACCAGGTAAAGTTCCTTCCACCGCAGCTTCATGAGCGGACTCCGCTTGCTGGATTGCTGTATTCAGCGCCGTTTTATCAGCAAGATTCACTTCGATTAATAGCGAAGCTTCGGACACATTCATTATCGTTCCTTTGCCATTCATCGATACTTCGAAATCAGACAACGATGCGGTCGTGTTGCCTGCCTTCGCTTCTGCCTTCACCTTACCGTGAAGGCTGAACAAAGGACCACCGTCGATGCCGCCTTGCTGCTCACCCGTGGTTGCCATAATGATTCGAATCTGGCCAAGCTCTGGTTTAACCGCACTCCCGAATACAGCGAAATTCGGCTTCAACGATTGAATGGCTGACGGATCTAACGCTTGAGATATGCCTTCTTTCACTGTCTGGAATTCAAACTTCTGCGGATCATAATGAAAAATAACATCAAGAGCCGTGAAATTCGAACTTATATTGTCCGTTCCAATTGTCCACTCTGCCAACTGCCCTGCTAAAACCATTGCAGGACCTGACAGTGTGGCCATATCTTTTTCTAAAGCAACTGCGCTTACTTTGACATTCAGTGCAGCTGTTTTTGCTCCATCTTCCGTCTTCGCCGTTATGAGACCTGTTAATGCTTCCGCTCCCTTATTGGTTGCGGTAACGGTTGCTTTGGTTACTGCACTAGCCTCATCATAATGAACATTCGTGACAACGATGTTCTCATGATTAGATACAAAATGCACATTTTTGTTTGTTGCATTCGCCGGAAAGACGGTAGCAGAAATTTCAATGCTTTCACCATCCTTCAATTCGATGGAAGAACGATCGAGCTTTAGTTCAGTAACAGGAATAGTTGCGCTTACTTCGAAACGCTTGATTGCTTGCGTCATACCATTGCCTGCAACCACTGTGTAAGTTCCCGAAGACGCATCTTTTTCTATTAAATAGGATTCACTAAATACACCGCCAGGCAATTCTTTATTGAACAACATTGCTTGATCCGGCCCTAGTACCTTTACCTCCACTTTATCGAGTGTCGTATACCCCGCTATCGTTACGGAGTCCCCAGCTACTCTAGCAGGAATATCCTGTAATGAGACATATTCTGCGTTCAGCGGCATCGTCCAAACGTCGGCAATCGAAGGATCATAATTGCGTCCTTCCTCATCTTCTTGGAACCGAACAGTCACCTTGCCATTCTTTGTTAAAGAGATATCGTCTACAACAAATTGATAGGTTACAATACCTCGGCTATCTTTTTCATTCACGCGGCTGAGCACTTTCGTTCCGTTTACCAATACATAATAATCTTTCATTTGTGCCCGATCATACGTTTCGATTGCCCTAATGATGAAAGGTTTGCCTGGCTCAACGGCCATATCAAATTGGAAATAACCATTTGCGTCTCCATGATTAACATATCTTCTCGTTAATCCCTCCTCAACATTTGCACCGGACTGAGCGGAAAACTTTACATTATGTTTTTGTTCAGAGCCTTGTTCGCCAACGTCTACATGATCGTAAAAGTCTATCGGCGGGTTTTTATATCGCACTTGAATGGCCGTACTGCTCTTGGCTGCTTCAGCTCCATTAAACGAAGCAATCGCATGCAGCTCAGCAGCCGTTTCAACGGCAAGAAGCGGTGATTTCACCTCAAAACTAATATTCTTTTCTTCACCGGCTTCAAGGCTATAGGCTTGGCGTGCAGGGGAAACCGTCCAGTTTAAAGGAGCACTGAGCTCAATAGTTTCTTCAATGGAAAAGCTTCCTTTGTTTTGAATGGTTGTATTAACCGTTGCTGTACCGCTAGGCTCGATTGTTGCTGGTTCAGCCTTTAATGCTTTGATAATAATTGGCGAATCGATCTTTATTGTCGTCTTCAAAGGCACTTCCACTGTTGCATCATTTATTTTGTAGCTTCCGCTGCCAACTATACTCAATAGGCTAGTGGGTTTCTGTTGCTCCGACACTTTCACTAGGAATGCAGCAGCAAACGTTTCACCTGGTTTAATGACAGCTATTTGGTTATCTCCTATCGAAGTGACTTCCCATCCTTCGGGCTTCTGGAGAGTATAACGCACATCATTAATGCTCGCATCGCCATCGTTAGTTGCTTTCACTTCAACTGTAAATGTATTTCCGGGCAGTACGGATAGCTCGGAAGGGCTAATTAACCACTTTATTCCTAGCTTTTCATTACTAATGGCTGACAAAAACGTTGTTGCGTTTGAAACAAGATTTACTAATTTTTTAGCAATAGCGTCGTTTATTGACCCAGCATCTCTTTGTTCTTGCAACCATAGCTGTAAACCGTCTGTTTCAAATAAAGCATGATGAACTTGCTCGATAAAGAGTGCATCATCACCGGCTTTGTACGCCTCAATACTTGCTTCAATTCGGCTTGCAAGCGCCTCGCCTTTACCTGAAAGTGCCTGAGTTTGTTCGCTGCTGAGCTCTCCATTATTGGAATAGCTTATTACTTCATTTTGAAATTTCTCCGCCTCATCAAGTGCACTGCCTAAATCTCCAATAATAGGATCAACTACAAACTGATAATCACCCGAGCCTACAGTGAATACCGCATTGCCTTCCTCCATACCAACAAATTGTACACCTTCCACCGACAATGCAAATTGGCCGCTCTCTGTTACTGCCCACTTGCTGTCAGCAGGGATATAGACCGTAGCCGTTGTGTTTGCTGGAATCGTGACATGCTGGCTAAAAATATCCCCTTCTTTTTTCCAATCGCTTACAATCATGCCGTAAACAGAATTGTACGATCCTTTGGCACTAGTCAAATCTCCGCCAGGTCGAGGTTTAATCAAAATATGCTTATAACCCGGGCTTGCAGGGTCCTGTTGAATGCCGGCAATATTTTGATACATCCAGTCTCCGACTGCTCCATAAGCATAATGGTTAAAGGAGTTCATGCCAATGTCTTGGAAACTGCCATCCGGCTTAATAGAATCCCAGCGCTCCCACATCGTAGTCGCACCATTTTTGATCTGATATCCCCATGAAGGATAAGTGTCATTGTTGAGCAATCGGTAAGCAACATCCAAATGTCCCGTTTCGCTCAATACCGGCAATAAATCTCTCGTCCCAAGAAAACCGGTTGATAAATGCCAGTCGCGCGCTTTAATCAGCTCTACCAAATGATCCGCCGCAGCTTGACGTTTCGATTCGGGAACCAAATCCATGTACAAAGCCAACACGTATCCCGTTTGGCTATTTCCTTTAACTTTTCCATCTTCGCTAACATAGGCTTTAATAAACGCTGCTTTCACTTGCTCATAAAGCTGCTCGTACTTGTCGGCATCCTTTTGACGGCCGATGGCATGCCCCATTTCGGATACCAGTTTTGTACTGTACGCAAAATAAGCGGTAGAAATTAAATCTCCTGGCGTTGGATCATTCACATCCAGCCAATCACCATACATGGACGACGGACGAATTAGCCCAGAGCTATTTTTTCTCATATATTCGATCCAGTGAACCATTTCATCATAATTTTCTTCAATAACACGGATATCTCCGTAACGCTGCCAAATGGTATACGGAACGGTAACGCCAGCATCCCCCCAGCCGGCATTGCCTCTTTCTCCGAGAACATTAGGCGCTACATCGGGAAAAGCACCGTTAATCGATTGTCCATCTCTCAAATCTCTCATCCATTTGCTTCCTATAAACTTTGCCACGTCCATATTAAAAGCAGCAGCTCCAATAAAGACATTGATGTCACCGGTCCAACCCAAACGCTCGTCACGCGCAGGCGTATCGGTAGGAACCTCCAAGAAATTGCCTCGCTGCCCCCAAGTAATATTGCTTTGCAGTTGATTCAACATCGCACTAGAAGTTTCTAACTTGCCGCTAAACGGTGCTGCTGTATGCATGACCATCCCTGTAACGGCATCCATACTCGGCACACCGGGATAACCCGTTACCTCCACATAACGGAAACCATGAAACGTAAACTTCGGCTCATATACTTCATCTCCGCCGCCCTTCAAGGTATAACGGTCCGTTGCTTTTGCCGCACGCAAGTTTGCTGTATAGAAGGTCCCGTCCGGGTTCAACAC
>NZ_JBFTSN010000175.1:0-12119 GCF_056400045.1 Paenibacillus sp. 01L418 | reverse complement strand
CCGATACTCCGGATTAAGGAATTGAAAAAACATAATTAAAAATGAGATGGAAAAAGCATTTTACATTCGGTAAAACCGGGGCGTGAAATGCTTTTTTTGTGCAACATAAAAGTTTTGCCGCATCGGTCTTTGGGTAAAAGGAAATAGTAGTTATTGAAAAGGAGGATGTGCGCTTGAAACTTACACCGGAACAAAGAATTCAGCTGCATGGCTTTAATAATTTAACGAAGTCACTCAGCTTCAATATGTATGATGTGTGTTATACAAGAACGAAAGAAGAGCGTGAAGCATATATCGCCTATATAGACGAACAATATAATTCGGATAGGCTGACGAATATTTTGGAAACGGTATCGGATATTATTGGAGCGCATGTGCTTAATATTGCAAAGCAGGATTATGAGCCGCAGGGTGCCAGCGTTACTTTGCTCGTATCGGAAGGGCCGGTAATTGGCGGACCCAATGAGTCGTTTGAAGAATCGCCGGGTCCCTTGCCTGATTCCGTAGTGATGCATTTGGATAAAAGCCATATAACGGTTCATACGTATCCGGAGTATCATCCGAACGAAGGGATAAGCACGTTCCGCGCAGATATTGATGTATCGACCTGCGGCGAGATCTCACCGCTTAAAGCGCTGAACTATCTGATCCATTCATTTGATACCGATATTATGACACTGGATTATCGTGTGAGAGGTTTCACGCGCGACATTAATGGTTATAAACTTTTTATTGATCATGATATTAACTCGATTCAGAACTACATACCGAAGAAGGAATCTCTTTTGTATGACATGATCGACGTTAATATTTATCAAGAAAATGTGTTTCATACCAAATGCAAGCTGAAGCAATTTGATTTGAACAACTATTTGTTCGGCTATACGAAGGATTCGTTGTCAACCATAGAGCAAGAGGAAATTACGAGAAGATTAAAGACCGAGATGGATGAAATCTTTTATGGAAAAAATATAAGGAGCTGATTTTCTCATGTCTAAATCGTCATCACAAAAAAATATTAACCCGCCGCAGCACCAAAACCGTCAACCGGGCATTGAATCCGAGATGAAGCCGCTGCCGATTTTTGAATCGGATTCATATAAAGCGGCAGGCAAGCTGAAAGGGAAGACAGCTATTATTACGGGTGGAGATAGCGGCATTGGCCGCGCGGTAGCCGTTGCTTTTGCCAAAGAGGGCGCGGATTTAGCGATCGTATATTTGAATGAGCATGGCGATGCAGAGAAGACGAAGGAAGTTGTAGAGAAAGCTGGCGTGAAATGTTTGCTTATTGCTGGCGACGTCGGCGAAGAGGATTTTTGCAAAAGTGTCATCGAGCAGACGATTAAGGAGTATGGCAAGCTGGATATTTTGGTGAATAACGCAGCAGAGCAGCATGTGCAGCAGAAGCTTGAGGATATTACGTCGGATCAGCTGGTGGCTACGTTCCGAACGAATGTGTTCAGCATGTTCTATTTGACGATCGTCGCTTTGCCGCACTTGAAGGCATCCAGCTCCATTATCAATACGGCATCTATAACGGCATACAAAGGCAATCCGACGTTAATTGATTACTCCGCTACAAAAGGAGCAATCGTTTCCTTTACGCGCGCATTGTCAGTAAATTTGGCTGAGCAAGGCATTCGTGTTAACGGTGTAGCTCCCGGACCGATCTGGACGCCGCTTATTCCAGCGACATTCGATGAGCAGTCCGTAGCCACTTTTGGCTCAGATACACCGATGAAACGACCAGGACAGCCGCATGAGTTAGCAGCTGCCTATGTCTACCTAGCTTGTGATGATTCCAGTTATATGTCAGGCCAGATGCTGCATATTAACGGCGGAGAAGTTGTAAACGGGTAAAGTAGGTATTACAAGAAACCATGCTGCTTCGCATAATTTCCCCAGTGCGGCTGTCTGCCATCGACGTCGGTTATGCCGAACTCATCAGACAGCTGCCAGCTCGGGAATACTTGTCCGGATCTTTCAAGCAAATCGCTGCTTGCTGCAAGAGCTGCGATTCCGCGTCCAACAAAATATGGCGTTTCCGATTGGCTGAAATGCTCGGCATCTGGCTTGCCGCCATGCACAGCATCAAGCCACGTTTCTTCCGTTACTTCAAAATGCTCAAGCATTTCCTCAGAACGAAGGAAGCCGGGGGTTACAGCAACAGCCGTTACTTCATGGGGCTTAAGGTCAGCTGCCATTGCCGCGGCAAGATGTATAGGCGAAATTTTGGCCAAGCTATAAAACAAGCTTCCGCGATAACGGTAATCGATTCCGTCCGTTACTTCAATAATTAGTCCCTTTCTCCGTTTCACCAGCAATGGAGCCCCATAATGACTCGTAATGAGATGAGCTTTTACGGCACGTTCTTGCATTAGCAGGCCCTTGCTTAACGAATGCTCCCAAAATGGCTTTCCCCATTCTGTTAATTTTTCTCCTCCCCAAATGTTATTGACCAGCACATCCAGTTGTCCATTTTGCTCCTTGTTGATTTTCTCGAACAAAGCCTGAACGTCCGCTTCAACTGTATGGTCCACTCTAACCGGGATGCCCACGCCTCCTCGTGCAGTGACCAATTCGGCTGTTTCTTCAATCGTTTCCGCTCTGTTCAAATCGGAGGCTTGGCCGCGAATGCTTCTTCCTGTGCAGTAAACGGTGGCTCCTGCTTCTCCAAGACTTACTGCAATACCGCGTCCAGCTCCTCGTGTAGCTCCAGCAACGACTGCGATTTTTCCCTCTAATGGTTTCATTGTATCTCTCCATTCCGATTTCTATGGTTTACTCTTTGTCAGTTTAGCAAACGATATACGACAGCTACTGTCATATATTCATGCTACAATGAAAAAAACGAATGAGAACGGCACAGGAGGCCTAGCATATGAGAGCAGGACGGTTAATTGCCATCCTATTATTGATGCAAAACAGCGGGAAATTGACGTCAAAAGAACTTGCGGAAAAGCTGGAGGTATCCGAGCGTACCATCATTCGTGATATGGAGTCGCTTAGTGAAGCGGGCATTCCGGTTTATGCGGAGAGGGGAGTGCACGGAGGATGGGTTTTATCCGAGGGGTATCGAACCAATCTAACGGGTATGCATGCGGATGAATTAGTGTCTGTTATTGTGGGCAGTCCATCTTCTTTGCTGAGCGATCTAGGAATTGCGAGTCATTATGAAGCGGCTGTTCAAAAAATACTGGCTGCCTCTCCTGCTGAAGTGAGCAAAGGGGCAGCTCTTATGAAGCAAAAGATTCATATTGATGGAGCGGGCTGGCATCAGATGGAAGAGTTAATGCCATTCTTGTCGATTGTGCAGGAAGCCGTTTGGGAAGAACGATTATTGAAGATTCGCTATCATCGCGAGGACGGTATCGCCGAGCGAATCGTCTCTCCGCTTGGACTCGTTGCTAAGCGCAACGTTTGGTATTTGATTGGCGAAGTGAACGGGGAGAAACGGACCTACCGAATCTCAAGATTATTGGATGCCCTTATGCTGGAGGAGCGTTTCGAACGCCCAGCAGACTTTGATCTGGCTCAGTACTGGGAACAGTCCATGGGTGAATTTAAGCAGAGACTGCCGCAATATCCAGCTGTTATTACTTTTCATGATACGGTGCTCTCTCGGCTATCCAAAGAACGATATGTGAAAATCGTAGAAAGCAGCCCTTCGCTGAAAACGAGTTGGTCATCGGCGCGAGTTGAATTTCAAGGATTGGAATCGGCGTGCGAAATTATTTTAAGTTATGGTTCACGAATAGAAGCGGTTGAGCCTGCAGAGCTGCGGCAAAAAGTGATGGCTGAGGCAATGGCCATCAACCGTCTATATATCGAATTGTAAAAAAAGAGGATGCCCGACGATGGGCTTCCTCTTTTTTGGCGTGTCACGATACTTATTAAGGCATTACAACGGCAGGTCTCGTTTGCTGAAAGTGAGGATACCCGCCATAAAGCCAGCAAGACCGATCAAGAAGAGTATGACCAAAGCGAGTACCGGGTCGCTGCTGCCGCTTGCGATTTCGCTTGGCCTATATAATGAAAAGAGGGAGAAATACTTTAACCAGTTTATATTCGCGCTTATTTTGCCGAGCATATCGAGTCCGAACATGCCGAATGTAATGACCCCTGAGATGCCTAGTGCTTTCTTTTCATCGCTAGAGAAGGCAGAGATGAAGAAGGAAATTCCCCCTACTGCAAAAAATAACATCCATGCAATCACATTCAATAAAATGAAGCGGGAACCGTCAAATTCGTATCGATCACCGATAAACAAGACATAGCCAATAAAACCTGCAGCTGTCGTAACGATCATAATCAGCAGCAGCCCAGCGATGAGCACACTCGCTTGCGTTGCGGCGATACGCTGTCGAGACGTCGGTGTGGACAGCAGATAAGCCATGGAGCCTTGATCCACCAGCCTTGCCATTAGGCCCGTCGACAGCATGATGCTGAAAATAGAGAGCAGGAGAGGCAAAATGAGTCCGTAATACTCTCCCGAGATGAAGGCCTCCATGCTGCCGAAGCCGGCTTGGACGCCGAAAGCATTCATAAGCCCTTCGGGCAGAGCCGACATAAGCTCGTTAAGTGCTCCTGTGTTTTGCGCGATGCCGGGAYACAGCCAAAACATGAGCAAAATGTAGAAGGCCGAGCCGAAGGCGTAGTTGCTTATTCCTTTAAGATTGATCTTCATCATTTGTTTGAAAAGGGGAGCATTCATCAGACGAGCTCCTTCCGGTCATAATAGTGCATGAATACGTCCTCAAGATTTTGTGCGGTGATATCGAGGCTGCGAATAGGGTATTTGGCCGTCTCTCGAATCAGCTCGTTATAATTGCCCTGCACGGCGACTGTGACCCGTCTGCCATCGTGTGATTCGATAGGCACTGTGCCCGATAACACGAACAGATGAGCATCTGTGGCTTGCTCGAAAACAATCTCAACCAGCTTGCGCTGCATGGACTGAAGCTCATGTATGTTTTTGACGGTCATCACTTTCCCGTCCTTTATTATGGCGGCGCGGTCGCAGGTTCGCTCGATTTCGGTAAAGCTATGGGAAGACATCAGAAAGGTCGTTCCTTTCGCCTTCTCTTCGAGAACAAGCTCAATAAATGTCTGCTGCATGAGAGGATCGAGACCGGAGGTAGGTTCATCGAGAATGATTAATTCGGGATCATGCATGAATGCGGCGACAATTCCGACTTTTTGCTTCATGCCTTTGGACATCTTCCGAATCGGCGTGTTGACGTCGAATTGCAGCCGTTCAATTAGGCTCCGGCGCTTGGCTGAGCTGTCCATTCTCTGCATAGAGGAGAGAAATTCAAGAAAAGCTTTTCCTGTCATTCCTTCGATAAAAGCGATTTCCCCAGGCAAATAGCCAACAAACTTCTGCACGGTTCCTTGTTTCGCCCAGGTATCGAGTCCCTTTATGGATACGCGTCCATGATCCGGCTTCATAAAACCCATGATGTGACGAATAGTCGTCGATTTGCCTGCACCATTWGGCCCCAAAAAACCGAACACTTCACCTTTGTTTACCGTGAATGACACATCTGTAATGCCGCGGCCATTCCGAAAAAGCTTAGTCAGCCCCTTAACGATTAACATATTCCGCTGCACCCCGCATTTATAATTATGAAATTATTTTATTATTTGATTTCATTATTTATGATAATTTCGTTAGGATTAGAAGTCAATGGGTTATGAAATATAGATGTGCTATAATTTCATTAAATTAAAATAGACGTGATTGCAGGAGGCAGTATGAACGGTTTCGAGAGAAGGAAGGAATTAATCAAGGAGAAGATTAAGAAGACGGTTTTAGACATGCTCAAGACGTGGGAGCCCAAAAAAATACGAATCGCGGATATTGCAGCGGAAGCTGAAGTATCTCAAGTGACGATTTACAATTATTTCGGCAGTAAGGAAGCACTGCTTAGCGAGGTATTCAAACAATTTATTGATAAGAGCATTACCGATTTTGAAACATTCATTCAAGGTGATCACTCTTTAAAGGAGATCATTCAATATATCGTGTTTGTAGATAAGAAAGCTTATCGCGCCTTTACTCCTGAATTTTTCACACAGTTCCTGATTGATGACGAAACGAATCAATATATTGAAGAGCTTTATCGAACAAAGGGAATGCCGCTCGTCGTACAATTTGTAGAAGAAGGGAAAAGGAAGGGCGAGATCTCGAAGAAGGTATCGACTCCGACCATTATCGCTTATATCAATATGCTAAAAGAGCAATCCCACATGTTCCTAGATTTGGCGAAGCAAAGCGAACAAGTAGATGATTTTCTTGATGAGTTTATTCATCTCTTCTTTTATGGTATTTGCAGCTCTGGACCAGAGTCTAATTCGTAGGTCCATGTTATTTGACTATGGGCTTGTATATTCGATACAATTTAGGCTGCAGCATGTTTGTACATAGAGGTATTAATGAAGGGAGAATACGAGATCATGAGTGGATTTGAACATCATTTAGATACGTATGCAGAGTTGATTGTAAAAATTGGAGTGAACGTACAGCAGGGCCAAGAGGTATTCGTTACAGGAGCTGTCGATCAAGCAGCACTCGTTAGACTTGTAGCCGGCAAAGCCTATGAAGCAGGCGCGAGCAACGTCCATGTGGAGTGGACTGACGATTCATTGTCCAGATTAAAATATGAGCAAGCAGCAGACGAAGTATTTGCACGTTACCCCGAATGGGAAACGGCAAAACGCAACTCGTTTGTGGAACGCGGAGCAGCGTTTATCTCCATCGTTTCATCAAGCCCAGATTTGCTGAAAGGCATCGATTCAGGACGTATTTCCAGCTTCCAGAAAGCTTCTGGCCAAGGCTTGCAGGAGTTCCGCAGAGCCATTCAATCGGATAAAGTAAGCTGGACAGTAGTTGCGGCAGCGAGCAAGCAATGGGCAGCGAAGGTATTCCCGGAAGCAGGGGAAGAGGAAGCGGCCCAAAAGCTGTGGACAGCTATTTTTGAATCGGTTCGTTTGCATGCTGAGAACCCTGTCAAAGCGTGGGAAGAGCATAATGCGAATCTTCACAGCAAGGGCGAGACGCTCAACCAGAACCGTTTTCATAAATTGCATTATACGGCTCCTGGCACGGATCTTACGATTGAATTGCCGGAGAAGCATATTTGGGTCGCTGCAGGCAGCACGAACATTAACAACATTCCTTTCATGGCGAATATRCCGACCGAGGAAGTGTTTACAGTTCCGCTAAAAACAGGCGCAAACGGTTATGTATCCAGTACGAAGCCGCTAAGCTATGGCGGCAACATTATCGATCGTTTCAAGCTGACGTTTGAAGCCGGACGTATTGTGAAGGTAGAGGCTGAAGAAGGCCAAGACATTCTGCAGAAGCTTGTAGACATTGACGATGGCGCGCATTACCTAGGCGAGGTTGCACTCGTTCCGCATGAGTCACCGATTTCACAGTCGAACATCTTGTTCTATAATACGTTGTTTGATGAGAATGCATCTAATCACCTGGCAATCGGCAGCGGTTATGCTTTCAATATCGAGGGCGGCAAGTCGATGTCACCAGAAGAGCTTGCTGAGAATGGCGTAAATGCCAGCATCACGCATAATGATTTTATGATCGGCTCAGCTGAAATGGATATCGATGGCATCACGAAGGATGGAAAGGTTGTCCCTATCTTCCGTAAAGGAAATTGGGCAATTTAATTAGGGTTAGCAAATAAAGAGCTATCTGGAAGAGGCGAATGCTTCTTTTGGGTAGCTTTTTTCTGATTTATGGGTTCTTTTACATAAATAAGACAACTTCCCAGATGGCTATATGACAAATGTCATGCCATCGTATTGACGTTTATGACTACAATGACCTGACAGTTTTCTTTACAATAAAGTTAGAATACTGCGTTAGACGTCCGGGATACTCTCCAAGCGTCATATTGAGGAGGAAAATGCGATGACAGAGCTTAAACATGCTCACTTGAAAAAAGAAGTTGCCCCATTTGAGAAAACGGATTTAAAGTCGAGTATCAGACAGCTTATTAACACCTTAGTGCCACTCGTTCTGCTCTGGTATGCCTCTTACTATAGTCTTTCCATATCGTACTGGCTTACTGCTCCGTTGGTGGTGCTTACTTCTGGTTTCGTCATTCGTACCTTCATCATCTTTCATGACTGCTGTCACGGATCGTTTTTCAAAAGCAAAAAAGCAAACGATATCATAGGTACAATTACAGGCGTTATTACGCTTGTCCCTTATAGACAGTGGAAAAATTCACATTCTATCCATCATGCAACAAGCAGCAACCTCGATAAACGGGGCGTTGGCGATTTGTGGATTTTAACGGTGGAAGAATACGCAGCAGCGCCGCTTATGCGCCGGTTTGCCTATCGTATGTATCGTCATCCGCTAGTTATGTTTGGACTTGGTCCAATCGGTGTTTTTCTTATTCAATACCGCTTTAATGTTAAAGGTGCTAGACGCAAGGAACGGATGAACACTTATTTAACAAATGCTTTGATCGTAGGCTCTTACGCGCTTCTGATCTGGGCAATCGGTTGGCAAGCATTCCTGCTTGTTCAAGGTCCTGTGTTTTTTGTATCGGGTCTGCTCGGCATATGGTTGTTTTATGTACAGCATCAATTTGAGGATTCTTATTTTGAGAATGAAGACGAGTGGAGTTATGTGAAAGCTGCCGTTGACGGAAGCTCTTACTACAAGCTGCCTAAAGTGCTGCAATGGATTACAGGCAACATCGGCTTCCACCACGTTCATCATTTGAGCCCAAAGGTTCCGAACTATAACTTGGAAAAAGCGCATAATGCAACGCCGCCGCTTCACAAAGCGACGACGATTACGATCAGCGAAAGCTTAGAATCGCTCCAGTTCCGTCTTTGGGATGAATCAGACAAAAAATTTGTCAGCTTCAAAGGGATCAAGCATCGTCTTCGTAAAGCAAAAGCATCATCTGAGAAAATAAAAGCGACACAAGCAAGCTTGAAATTTAAATAACTCCATTTAAACATACACCAGAAGCCACGCCCTTACAGGCTGGCTTCTAGTGCATATAGCATCAAGGAAAATAAATACTTGAAATGTTGTATATGCTAAAATGATTATAAAATAATCATAACCATCGTATGGCATGGGAAAAAGGATGGACGACCATGAACAAGTGGTATCAGATTTTTCAGAAAAACACAGGTCTAAGCCCATATGTTTGGGTCGTCTTCTGTATTTTGCCTTTTTATTTTATTTTTCGATCGTCTTCCCCTTATGAAGCCGTATCCGGTATCATCATGATTATTTTATTTTTTATTTGTTACCGGCTATCGTTTGTGTCTAAGGGCTGGCTAGTGTATTTCTGGACCAGTGTGCAAATTATTATATCGATTGCGATGACCTTATTGTTCAGTTATGTTTATTTTTCGATATTTCTAGCTTTTTTTATCGGACATATTCAGAATCGAGCTGGATTTTTTACTTTGTATACGATTCATATTGTCAGTACGTTCGTAACGGTGAATTACGGATTTGCTACACAGAACACGTTGTTTTTTACACAGTTTCCGTTCATACTCATCAGTCTCATCGTCGTTATTCTGCTTCCCTTCAACACGTACAACAAAAACAAGCAGGGGCAGCTCGAAGGGCAGCTTGAGGACGCGAATAAGCGGATATCGGAACTTGTAAAGCTTGAGGAGAGGCAGCGAATCGCACGTGATTTGCATGATACACTGGGACAGAAGCTGTCGCTAATCGGTTTGAAGAGTGACCTCGCCGGCAAGCTGATGGTTAAGAACCCAGCGCAAGCCCAAGCGGAAATCAATGATGTTCGCCAGACGGCGAGAACCGCGCTTAAAGAAGTGCGGGAAATGGTTACACAGATGCGCGGGACGAGAATTGAGGATGAAATGTTTCGGGTAAAGCAGATTTTGAAGGCAGCCGAAATTGAATTCGAGCTCGTGGGAGAATTGAAGCTTGGTACTGCGAATTTGCTCACTGAAAATGTTCTCAGCATGTGTTTGAAGGAAGCGGTAACGAATGTTGTCAAGCACAGCGGAGCAACGACGTGCACCGTAACGATCCAATCATCGCGTACAGAGCTGTCACTGAAGGTGCAGGACAATGGTGTAGGAATTCCTGAGGAAGCTAGAAACTGCGGAGGCCATGGTCTTCAAGGCATGAAGGAGCGTCTTGAGTTCGTGAATGGAAGCCTAGATATCATTTCGAATGATGGTGCGACGCTCATTATTAAGGTGCCAAACGTTATTAAACAAATGTAATGATAAGCTGAAAAGGGAATTGAGGGATAATATGATCAGAATCGTCATTGCCGAGGATCAGCGTATGCTGCTGGGCGCCCTCGCTTCCTTGCTTGACTTGGAAGAGGATATGAAGGTCGTCGGAAGAGCAAGCAATGGAGAAGATGCCATAAGTCTTGTGCATGAGCATAAGCCTGATATTTGCATTATGGATATTGAAATGCCGGCCAAGACAGGGCTTGATGCTGCTGAGGAGCTGAAGGGACAGGGCTGCAAGGTCATTATTTTGACGACATTTGCAAGATCCGGTTACTTTGAGCGTGCTCTCAAAGCGGGAGTTAGCGGCTATTTGCTTAAGGACAGCCCAAGCGAGGAGCTTGCCAATTCGATTCGCAGCGTCATGGCTGGACGACGGATCTTCGCATCGGAGCTTGTAGATGAGGCATACGGACAAGAAAATCCGTTAACAGAGCGCGAGAAGGAAGTGCTTGTGCTCGTAGCAGATGGGAAAAACACGAAGGAAATTGCAAGCGAGCTGTTTATTACGACGGGTACCGTTCGCAACTATATATCTGTCATTCTTGATAAGCTTGACGTCAGCAACCGCATCGAGGCGATTACTCGGTTTAAAGAAAAGGGCTGGTTCAAATAATGTACCGGTACAAGAGCACCGAAGTGAAAATATGATGCGTTATTGAGCGGAGCTATTCGATCTCAACGGCGCTTTTTTTGTTTTCAAGAGTTAAAGGAACGGGTATTGGAGAGAGTACTAGGGAAGGGAGTTAATGGGATGAGTTATACAAATTTGACACTTCATACAGATAAGTACCAAATAAATATGATGTACGCGCATTGGCTGCAAGGAAGCAAAGATGAGAGGGTCGTATTTGAGGCGTATTTCCGCAAGCTTCCCTTTAATAACGGCTTTGCTGTATTCGCAGGTTTGGAGAGAATTGTGGAATACATTCAATCGCTTCATTTCGGAGAAGAGGAAATTACATATTTGCGTACGCAAGAAGAGAACTACAAAGAGGAGTTTCTTGATGAGCTGCGCAGCTTTCGGTTTACAGGCAATATTTATTCGGTAGAGGAAGGAACGCTCGTTTTTGCGAATGAACCATTGTTCTGCGTTGAGGCACGCGTATTTGAAGCACAGCTCATAGAAACGGCTATCCTCAATATGATGAACTATCAGACGTTGATCGCGACAAAGGCTGCTCGAATTAAGCAGGTTGCTCCAGATGACGTATTGCTTGAGTTCGGAACGAGGCGTGCGCAAGAGGCAGATGCAGCGGTTTGGGGAGCAAGAGCTACTTATATTGCGGGCTTCCATGCGACGTCTAATATGAGGGCTGGCATGCTGTTTGGCATTCCTGCCAAAGGCACGCATGCTCATTCTTGGGTGCAGGGGCATGATACGGAGGAGGAAGCATTTCGAGCTTATGCGGAATCGCTGCCTGACTATGTAACTCTACTGGTAGATACGTACAACACGCTCAAAAGCGGAGTTCCCAACGCGATTAAGATCGCCCATATGCTAGAGAGCCAGGGTAAACGAATGAATGCGATCCGCCTTGATAGCGGCGATTTGGCGTATTTATCACAAATGGCGCGGAAAATGCTCGATGAAGCTGGCCTGCCTTATGTGAATATCGTTGCCTCCAGTGACTTGGACGAAGCTATTATTTCTAACCTAAAGTCGCAAGGCGCAAAGATTGATGTATGGGGTATCGGTACGAAGCTGATTACCGCAGCGGATCAGCCTTCACTCGGTGGTGTGTACAAGCTTGTCGCGCGCGAGAAAAACGGGAGCTACGAGCCTGTTATCAAAATTTCAGCTAATCCAGAGAAGATATCCACACCGGGGTTCATGC